>JAQCBM010000187.1 GCA_027729865.1 Actinomycetota bacterium | reverse complement strand
TCGAACCCCTGACTTCTGCCTTGCAAAGGCAGCGCTCTACCAGCTGAGCTAAGCCCCCGGACGGGACGTCCAAGCGAGCACGAAGGATAGCCGAGGCGCAGGTGCGGCCCCGACCGTTGGGTGATGGGGGCTAGCGGAGGTCGGGGGCAGCCGTGGCCTCGGCCCACAGGTCCTGCTCGGCCTGGCTGGCCATGTACTGGCGGTAGACCAGGTAGCCGATGCCACCGAGGATGGCCAGGAGGAGCAGCTTCTTCATGGGGATCTCTCCGTTTCCGTAGGAAACTCCATAGTGCCCGGTGGTGTCCCTTCGCGCTAGAGGGGGGTGCACTGTCAAGGGGAATTGCGTGTCCTTTCGTAGGTGGCATTACGTCGTTTCGTGACCTGGGCAGTGACCGTTCATGACCAAAAGATGAACAGATGGCCGTCAAGAAGGCAGTCAGTTGGCCACAGTGACCTTTCTGGGAAATGTTGTTCACCTTGCGTTCATCTAGTGCTTGATTGCCGGTCACCTCACCTGCCTACTTTCTCTACGCGGCCTCCTCCTTCCCGGTCGCGCGTCGTCACTTCCCCCAACGACCACCCTGCGACTTCTCGAGGAGACCCGTGCCGAGCGCACATCGAGTGTCGAAGCGGGTAATCGCGCTCGGCGTCGTAGCCAGCGCACTCGTGATCAGCGGCTGCGGATCCTCCACCTCAGTGAACCCCGCCATCCCCGCTGCCGAGGCGGCCGTCGCCGCCGGAGATGTCGAATGCGTGGACGGACGCATCCAAGCCGCCGGGTCCAGCGCGCAAGCAAACGCGATTACTCAGTGGGTGAACGTCTATCAAACCGCGTGTCCGCAATCCACGATCGATTACCAACCCGTGGGATCAGGAGCCGGTGTAGAGGCGTTCTTGTCCGAACAGGTGTCCTTCGCAGGTACCGACTCCGCGGTCGAAGACGAAGACATGGATGCGGCCATCAAGCGTTGCGGTGGTGATCCCGCTATCAACATTCCGCTCGTGGGTGGCGCGATCGCGGTGGTCTACCACCTCGACGGTGTCGATTCACTGATTCTCGATCCACCGACATTGGCCGCGATCTTCTCCAGTGAGATCACGCGTTGGGACGATCCGGCGATCGTCGCGTTGAACCCTGACGCGGAATTGCCCGACGCAGCGATTGCGCAGTTCCACCGCTCGGATTCCTCTGGAACCACCGCGAACTTCTCCGATTACCTTGAAGCAACCGCGCCGGATGCATGGGACTACGACACCGGCAAGGAATGGACCGCCCCCGGGGGTCAGGGCGCTCGCGGTTCCGATCAGGTCAGCGCCTCGGTTGCGCAAACTCCGAACTCAATCGGCTACGTGGAACTGTCCTACTTGATCGACGCGATCAACACCAAGCCCGTTGCGATCGATCAAGGTGGCGGGCCGGTTCCACCTACTGCGCAGAACGCTTCCATCACGCTTGCCTCCTCTACTGCATCAGGTGAAAACGGCAACATCGTGCTTGCGATCGACTACACGACCACAGTGCCTAACGCTTACCCGATCAGCATCGTCACCTACGAGATCGTGTGCACCACGGGACTACCCGATAGCCAGAACCCGGCACTCGTTGCCGAGTTCCTCGCGTTCGCGGCCTCGAATTCCGGGCAGGAATTGCTCGGTCAAATCGGCTACGTGCCGCTGTCCGGTGACCTACTAGCCGAGGTCCGTGCTTCTGTTGATCTGGTGATGAAAGGGGCCGGACGATGAGTCTGCTCACCCCTCCGCAGATCACCGGCACCGCGGTCCGCCCGGGTGATCGCAACTTCCGATTCACGACGACGGTAGCGGGTATCGCAGTACTCGGTGTGCTGGCCGCAATCGCGGCTTTCTTGGTATGGCAATCGATCCCCGCGCTGCAGAACAACACCGGGAACGTCTTCACCAATCAGCAGTGGTTGCCTGATGCCGATCCTCCAGAGTGGGGCATCGCGGTTCTGATCTTCGGAACGCTATGGACATCATTGATTGCGATGGTGCTGGCCGTTCCTATCGGCATCGGCACCGCGCTGTTCATCACGTTCTATGCACCGCGCCGAATCGCGCGGACGTTGGGCTTCGTAGTTGACCTGTTGGCGGCGGTTCCGTCGATCATCTTCGGCTTGTGGGGCCTGTACTACTTCATGCCACAGATAGTCCCCGCCGCTCAGTGGTTGTCTACCTACCTCGGTTGGATTCCGTTCTTCAGCAACGACCTCGACCTGTATACGAAGAGCATCTTGATCGCCGGTTTCGTGCTCGCGATCATGATATTGCCGACCGTTTCGGCGATCTCCCGCGAAGTCTTTTGGCAGGTACCCAAAGGTCACATCGAAGCTTCACTTGCCCTCGGCGCTACCCGCTGGGAAATGATCAGGATGTCGGTGTTGCCGTTCAGCCGCCCCGGCATGATCTCTGCAGCGATGCTCGGCTTAGGTCGCGCACTCGGTGAGACCATCGCGGTGGCATTGATCTTGTCCGCCGTCTTCGAGATCAACTGGCAGATCACCGAACCCGGCGGAAACTCGATCGCCGCGAACATCGCACTCAAGTGGGGTGAGGCCGCAGCCAACGGACGAAGCGCCTTGATCGCCACCGGCATGGCGTTGTTCTTCATCACCCTCCTGGTCAACATGACCGCACGCTGGGTGGTCAACCGCCGCCGTGACTTCTCGGGGGCGAACTGATGGACCTGCGATCCGACATCCACGCACCGCTATCGCCGGCGGATGATCCGCTGCGGCTGACCGGTCGTCGGCTCCCGCGTTGGGCACCCGTCGGTGCGTTGGCCGTGGCATTGTTGGTCGGGCTATTCGTGCAACTCACTCAGGTGACGGTGCTGGGTTTGGCTCCCGTCGTCGTTGTTGTTTTGGTTTTCCTTCTCACCTACACCGGCTGGACGCTGGCAGTTGAAGGCCGACGCCACGCCGCCGATCGCTTCGCCACCGCATTGATCTTCTCCGCAGCGATCTTGGCTTTGGTGCCCTTGCTGTGGATCCTCGTCACCGTCATCTACAAAGGCGTGACGGTCCTGTCGGTTAACTTCCTGTTCGTCGACACCATGCGCAACGTCAATCCACGGGCCGCTGGTGGCGGTGTTGCGCACGCGGTGCTCGGCACTTTGCAGCAGGTGGGTCTTGCCACGTTGATCTCGGTGCCGATCGGTCTGCTCACCGCGATCTACCTCAGCGAATACGGTCGCGGTCGCCTGGCACGCAGCATCAACTTCTTCGTGGACGTGATGACCGGTATTCCGTCAATTGTCGCCGGCATGTTCATCTACACGTTCTGGATCTTGACCCTGGGCTTTCCGCAATCCGGGTTCGCTGCCGGCCTGGCCTTGACGATCCTGATGATCCCGGTGGTGGTGCGCTCGGCCGAGGAGATGCTGCGCATCGTGCCGAACGAGCTGCGTGAGGGCGCTTTAGCACTTGGCATTCCGAAGTACCGGGTGATCATCAAGGTGGTTCTGCCTACTGCAATTTCGGGGATCATCACCGGCGTGATGCTCGCCATCGCGCGCGTGACAGGCGAAACCGCGCCCTTGCTGCTCACCACTTTCCTCGCTCAAGACATCAACTGGAACGCGTTCGATGGGTCGCAGGCATCGCTTCCGACGTTCATCTGGGATCAGATCGGACGCGGTACGCAATCCTCACTCGATCGCGCGTGGGCCGGTGCCCTCACCTTGATCCTGATCGTCTTGTTCTTCTACGCCACCGCTCGAATCCTCGCCGCCCGCTACGCCCCTAAGGAGCGCTGATGAATGCCACGGCCGCAACTCTGCAAGGCAGCGTCGATACCCGTAGTCGTATCGCGTTGGAGAACCTGAGCATCTTCTATGGCGACTTCAAGGCGGTCGAGGATGTCAACCTGCAGGTGCGCCCGCAGTCGGTTATGGCGTTCATCGGACCCTCGGGGTGCGGCAAGTCCACGGTGCTGCGTTCGATTGACCGGATGCACGAGGTGACTCCCGGTGGGCGCATCAGTGGGCGCGTGCTGCTCGATGGTGAAGACATCTACGCACCCAACGTCGATCCGGTGCTGGTGCGCCGAATGATCGGCATGGTCTTCCAGAGGCCTAATCCATTCCCGACCATGTCCATCTACGAGAACGTGATTGCCGGAATGAAACTCGAGAAGGGTGGGCGTAAGTACAAGAAGGACTTCGACGACCTCGTCGAGGCATCCCTCCGCGGTGCGAACCTGTGGGAGGAGGTCAAGGATCGCCTCAATCGCCCAGGTGCAGGTCTGTCGGGCGGTCAACAGCAGCGCTTGTGCATCGCGCGGGCCATCGCCGTGCAACCGGAAGTTCTCTTGATGGACGAGCCGTGCTCGGCTTTGGACCCGATCTCCACCTTGGCGATCGAGGAACTCATTCACGAACTCAAGGAGAAGTACACGATCATCATCGTGACGCACAACATGCAGCAGGCTGCTCGTGTGTCCGATGAGACCGCCTTCTTCAACCTGCCGGGAATCGGTCAGGCCGGACGGTTGATCGAGGTCGGGCCGACCAGTGAGATCTTCTCCAATCCCAAGAATCGGCAGACTGAGGACTACATTTCCGGCCGCTTCGGATAGTGCCGCAGGGTTCCTGGAACGAGGAAAGCCCCGCTGAATCCAGCGGGGCTTTCGCTTCTTGGTGGGCCTAGATGGACTTGAACCATCG
>JAQCBM010000003.1 GCA_027729865.1 Actinomycetota bacterium | reverse complement strand
CGCCGCGGGTCTTGATCTCCTTGAGCACCTTCTTCAAGCGCTCCTCGAAATCACCGCGGTAGCGGCTGCCGGCAACAAGGGCACCGAGGTCGAGTGTGTAGAGCTGCTTGTCTTTGAGGGTCTCGGGAACCTCGCCGCGGATGATGTCTTGTGCGAGGCCTTCCACGATCGCGGTCTTACCCACGCCCGGCTCGCCGATCAGGACCGGGTTGTTCTTGGTGCGGCGCGACAAAACCTGCATCACGCGCTCGATTTCCTTCGCGCGACCGATCACCGGGTCGAGCTGGCCTTCACGCGCAGCCGCGGTGAGATTGCGACCGAATTGATCGAGAACGAGCGACGACGACGGCGTCCCTTCGGCCGGTCCGCCCGCGGTGGCCGGCTCTTTGCCTTGGTAGCCGGACAGCAACTGAATGACCTGCTGACGAACGCGGTTGAGATCTGCGCCGAGCTTGACAAGTACCTGGGCGGCAACACCTTCGCCCTCTCGGATCAGACCGAGCAGGATGTGCTCGGTGCCGATGTAGTTGTGACCGAGTTGAAGTGCTTCGCGCAGCGACAGTTCGAGGACCTTCTTGGCGCGCGGGGTGAAGGGGATGTGACCGCTGGGTGCCTGCTGGCCTTGGCCGATGATCTCCTCGACCTGCTGGCGAACGGCTTCCAGCGAGATGCCCAGGGACTCCAGGGCCTTGGCGGCAACACCCTCGCCCTCATGGATCAGGCCGAGCAGGATGTGCTCGGTGCCGATGTAGTTGTGGTTGAGCATGCGTGCTTCTTCTTGGGCAAGCACCACGACTCTGCGGGCCCGGTCGGTAAACCTCTCGAACATCCGTCAACACCCCATCGGCAACACTCGGCAACATTTCGCACCGGGCCGTGAACCCGGTCTGCATATTCTCCTGTATAGACGCCCCAGGCGCGACCACGGCTGCCTCCTAGGTACTACGCCCACCGCGAAACGCCCAGGAAACGCCTCTAGGGAACAATCCAGCGTTGTGACCTCCGATGACGCTCGTTTGCGCTCCCACATCCGGCTGCTGGGAGACCTCCTGGGTCAGACCCTGGTGCGCCAGGAGGGGCCAGAGTTACTGGAGCAGGTAGAGGAGGTTCGTCTCGCCGTCCGCAACGATCCGGCTCGGGCGGCGGCGGTCCTGGACTCAGTGGACCTGGATACCGCCACCAAACTCGCGCGCTCGTTCTCGATCTACTTCGACCTCGCAAATGTGGCCGAGCAGGTCGAGCGCGCACATGATGCTCGCGATGACCGCCGGGTGAAAGCCGGTCCGCTCAATCGGGTGGTGGACGCCGCGCGCGCGGCGAACGTCGATCAGGCTCTCGTGGATCAAGTGGCGTCGGCCATGTCGGTGCGTCCGGTCTTCACCGCCCACCCCACGGAAGCGGCCCGTCGATCTGTGCTAGTGAAACTGCGCCGCATCGCCGACATCTTGCTCGATGACGACCTGAGCGATAGCGAACGCGCGCGCCACATCGCAGAGATCATCGACCTGTTGTGGCAAACCGATGAACTCCGTCTCGAGCGTCCTCAGGTTCTGGACGAAGCACGTAACGCGCTGTACTACCTCGATGACCTCACGCGCGGCCCACTCGGTCGTGTCTTGGAGGACCTGGCCCAGGCGTTCGCGCAATTGGGCGTTGACCTTCCGCCGGATGCGCGTCCGGTCAGTTTCGGTTCATGGATCGGTGGCGATCGTGACGGCAATCCCTTCGTTACCCCCGAAGTAACGCAGGATGTGGTTCGCTTCCAGCGCGATCACGCAGTACTCGACCTCGTTCCGCACATCGATCGCCTCTTGGAAGACCTCTCGATTTCCGAACGTATCGCGGGGGCCAGCGAGGAATTGCGCGAATCGGTCAAGAAAGACCTGACCTACCTTCCCGATCTCGACCCCCGGTTCCTGCGCATCAACGCCGAGGAACCGATTCGCCTGAAACTGACCGTGGTGTGGACGCGGCTGCGACTCACCAGAGAGCGACTCGCTGACGGCGGCCCGCACCGCACCGGCCGTGACTACGACAGCACCCGAGAACTACTCGATGATCTGCTGCTCATTCGCAAAGACTTACTGCAGCACCACGGCGAGCTAGCGGCGCACGGAGTACTCGACCGGGCGATTCGGGTAGTGGCCTCGATCGGCTTGCCGTTGGCGACGCTGGACATCCGAGAACACGCGGGCAAGTTCCACGAGGCCATCGCTCAGTTGTTCACTCGGCTTGGCTTCGCGTACGACGACATGACCCGCGACGAACGAACCCAACTCCTCGCTGACGAACTCAGTGCCCTGAGGCCACTCGCCCCGAATCCGCCTCACCTCGACGTATCTCCGATGGTCACGTATCGAACGATGGAAACGGTGCGCTCGCTGCTCGATACCTACGGTGCACGGCCGGTGGAATCGGTGATTGTCTCGATGACCCGTGGGGTAGACGACATCCTGGCCGCGGTCGTTCTCGCCCGCGAAGCCGGCCTGGTCGACACTCTCAACGGAACTGCTCGAGTGGGCTTTGTCCCGCTACTGGAGACGGTTGAAGAGTTGCGTAACGCGGACACGATCATCGAGCGCCTGCTGCAGCATCCGGTCTACCGATCGGTCGTTGCTTCACGTGGAGATGTCCAAGAAGTCATGCTGGGCTACTCGGATTCAAATAAGGACGCTGGAATCACCACATCCCAGTGGGAAATCCATCTTGCGCAGCGTCGCCTTCGCGACGTCACCGCAAAGTACGGCGTGCGGCTACGGCTGTTCCACGGCCGCGGCGGAACGGTCGGTCGCGGAGGCGGTCCCACCTACGAGGCGATCTTGGCGCAGCCCTGGGGCGTGCTCGACGGTCAGATCAAGGTGACCGAACAAGGTGAAGTCATCAGCGACAAATACCTCCTGCCCGCCTTGGCTCGAGACAACCTCGAACAGATGGTGGCTGCCGTCCTCGATGCATCACTTCTGCACCGCCATCCACGACAAACTGATGCAGAGCTCGAGCGCTGGGACTCGGTCATGTCCACCACGTCGATTCAGGCACAGCGCAAGTACCGGGCGCTCGTCGAGGATCCGGACCTGCCCCGTTACTTCACCTTGTCTACTCCCGTCGAGGAGTTCGGAGCCATGCACCTGGGATCGCGTCCGGCTCGTCGCCCGGACGGAAGTGCCGGCATCAGCGATCTGCGCGCGATTCCCTGGGTGTTCGGCTGGACGCAGTCCCGGCAGATCGTCCCCGGCTGGTTCGGTGTGGGTTCCGGGCTTGAGGCCGCTCGCGAAGCCGGCTTCGGCGCAGACCTTGCAGACATGCACCACCAGTGGCACTTCTTCGCAAACTTCATCTCGAACGTATCCATGACGCTTGTGAAAACCGACCTGGACGTGGCGCGTCAGTACGTGGATCGCCTCGTCCCCACGGAACTCCATCGCATCTTCCACGACATCGAGGATGAATTCCGACTCACGGTCGAGGAGATCTTGCAGATCACTGGGGAATCGGAGTTGCTGGCCAACAACCCAACGTTGCGTCGAACGCTCGCAACAAGGGATACCTATCTGCTACCCCTGCACTCACTGCAGGTCTCACTACTTGACCGAATTAGGTCCGGAGCCGATTCCAGCGAGCAACTCAGGCGGGCTCTGTCCGTCACAATCAACGGCATCGCCACTGGCCTGCGCAATACCGGCTGATCGAAAACTCGATCAGCCGAGATCCAAGAGCATCCGATGATTTCCTAACGTGTTCGGCTTGACGCGCTCGAGTCCGAGGAACTCCGCCACACCTTCGTCGTAGGACTGCAGCAGTTGTTCATAGACATCGTGGTCCACCGGAGCCTCGTCGATCTCGACAAACCCGTGTTCGCCGAAGAAGCCGACCATGAAGGTTAGGCAGAACACCCGTCGCACTCCGATATTGCGGGCCCGCTGAAGCAATTCCTGAAGGATCAGCGACCCAAGCCCCTGGCGAAGATGCGCTCCCGAGACCGCCAAGGTGCGAACTTCAGCGAGGTCCTCCCACATCACGTGCAGCGCGCCGCAACCCACGACCACACCGTCGATCTCGGCAACCACAAACTCCTGAACATCCTCAAAGAGGGTGACGGTGGCCTTGGCAAGGAGGTGACCATCGACTGAGTACTCGTCGATCAATGAACGGATTACTCGAATGTCATGGGTACGAGCTGGGCGAATAGTTGCGATGCTCACTTAGCGCTCCGGCTTCACAAGTGGGAACAAGATGGTCTCGCGGATTCCGTAGCCCGTGAGGTTCATCAGGAGCCGATCAATGCCTACTCCCACTCCGCCACTTGGCGGCATGCCGTGTTCGAGGGCGCGCAGGAAGTCCTCATCAACGCGCATGGCTTCATCATCACCCCGGGCCGCTAACGCCGCCTGCTCGGTCAAACGTTCGCGCTGAATTACCGGGTCCACGAGTTCGGAGTATCCGGTGGCCTGCTCAACTCCACCCACGTACAGGTCCCACTTCTCCACCACACCAGGTTTGGTGCGATGCGCACGCACCAGTGGAGATGTGTCGACCGGGTAATCCATAACGAAGGTGGGGTTGTCGAGGGTGGGCAGCACGTGGTGCTCGAACAACTCCTCGACCAGTTTGCCCGGCACCCACGTGGGGGCGACCGATATCCCAGCGGCATCGCACAGCGATTCCAGGTGCCCCCGAGTGGTATCCGGTGTGATCTGTTCCCCCAGAGCCGTCGAAACACTCTCATACAGATCGATGCGATTCCATTCACCCGACAGGTCGATCAAAGTGCCGTCAGTCCGAGTGACGATTTCGCTGCCCGTCGCGCTGCGGGCAACCTCTTGGATCAGTTCCCGGGTGATGGTAGCCATCTCCTGGTAGTCCGCGAAGGCTTGATAGAACTCCAGCATCGCGAACTCCGGTGAGTGGCTGGAGTCGACCCCCTCGTTGCGGAAGTTTCTATTTATTTCGAACACTCGCTCCAGGCCACCCACAACGGCTCGCTTCAAGAACAATTCCGGCGCAATACGCAAGAACAGATCAATATCGAGCGCATTCGAGTGTGTGACGAATGGGCGTGCCGCCGCGCCACCATGCTGCGTCTGCAGCATGGGCGTCTCGATCTCTAGGTATCCACGCGACGTCAATTCCTGCCGCAGGCCGGCAACCACGTCCACGCGCAGCCGTGCAATGCGTGCGGCTTCCGGACGGACGATCAAGTCCACATAGCGTTGACGAACTCTCGCCTCTTCGCTCAGCGGCTTGTGCGCGACCGGGAGTGGACGCAGCGCCTTCGCTGCCATTAACCATTCATCGGCTAGCACCGACAACTCCCCACGACGCGAAGAAATGACCTCTCCGCGCACGAAGACCTGATCGCCCAGATCGACGAGTTCCTTCCAACCCTCAAGTGCCTGTTCCCCCACTTTGTCCAAGGAAAGCATCGCCTGGATTTCGGTTCCGTCTCCCGCGCGCAAGGTTGCAAAGCAGAGTTTCCCTGTGTTGCGAGAGAAGATCACCCTGCCGACGATGCCCACCTCGTCACCGGAGTGATCGTCAGCCTGAAGGTGGCCGTACTTCTCGCGAATGGTCGCGATCGTGTGGGTAATCGGTAACTGAACTGGGTACGGGTCCATGCCCCGATCGGACAGTTCCTGGCGCTTGGCACGCCGGATCTGCATCTGCTCGGGCAGATCGTCGTCCAACTCGGGTGTATCCACGGTGAGCAAGGCTATTGGATCGACAGACGAAGATTGGCACGAGCAGGTCGCCTACCAGCGGCTCGTAACTAGGCCTCACCCTGAGGCCGGTTGCGCTCGAAGACGAGACGTAGACCAGTGAGCGTGAGATTCGGATCGTGGTGCGTGATGGTTTCGGACTCTCCGATGACCACCGAGGCCAAGCCACCGGTAGCAACTACTGCTGTAACCGGCCCGATCTCCTCGATGATCCGATCCACCAGCCCGTCCACCTGACCGGCGAATCCGTACACCGCGCCAGACTGCAGCGCTTCCACCGTGTTCTTCCCGATGGGAGAGCGCGGTCGGACCATTTCGACCTTGCGCAATTGGGCCGCCCGATTGGCCAACGCGTCTAACGAGATGTCGATTCCGGGTGCCAGCGCTCCACCCAAGAACTCACCATTCTTCGAGACCACATCGAGGTTGGTCGATGTACCGAAGTCGACCACAAGGCACGGTCCACCGAACTGGTGATGCGCAGCCAGCGTGTTCACAATCCGATCCGACCCCACTTCCTTGGGATTGTCGGTCAGGATCGGCACACCCGTTTTGGTTCCTGGTTCCACGATCACCACCGGGATGTCGTGGAAGAAGGACGCGATCATCGGTCGAAGTTCATGAAGCACGCTGGGAACCGTGCTGCACAGCGCCAGCCCGGTCACCTTGGGCTGGGAGGACAGCAAGCCGCGAAACGTCAGAGCCATCTCATCGCCCGTGGCTCGGGCATGGGTCGTGATGCGCCAGGAATCAATCAGGTGATCGCCATCGAACAGACCCAGCACAGTGTTGGTGTTACCAACATCCACTGTCAGCAGCATGGGGGACTCCTAGCCGATCACGATCAGGTCCGCGCCGATATCCAAGACCGGGGCCGAATGGGTCAGCGCGCCGACGGCAAGGTAGTCCACACCGGTGGCCGCAACCTGCGCGGCCCGGTCGAGGCTCAACCCTCCCGAGGCTTCGAGGCGGGCACGACCTGCCGTGAGTCGCACCGCTTCAACCATGTCCTCGACCGAGAAGTTGTCGAGCAGCACTAGGTCAGCACCGGCGTCGATGGCCTGCTCGAGTTGAGTCAGATCGTCGACTTCGATTTCGACCGGTACATCAGGAAACTTCGCCCGCACTGCAGTGAACGCCTCGGCCACACCGCCGGCTGCGAGCACATGGTTGTCCTTGACGAGCGCGGCGTCGGCGAGGCTCATTCGATGATTACTCCCGCCCCCCATTCGAACGGCGTACTTCTCCACCGCACGCATACCGGGAGTTGTCTTGCGCGTGTCACGGACTACAGCGTTAGTTCCGAGCAATTCATCGGTCCACGCAGCGGTAGCGGTTGCGACACCGCTGAGGTGGCTCAGGAGGTTCAGCGCCGGGCGCTCGGCCCGAAGCAGGTTGTGCGTGAGTGAGGTGGCACTCATGACGACCATCCCTGGTTCCACTCGAGTTCCATCTTCAACGTTGAACTCGAGTACTCGTTCCTCGCCACACACAACATCGAAGACAGCAGAAGCAACTACCTGGCCAGCTACCACGCCAGCCGCACGCGCCACAAAATCCAACCGTCCTTGCTGTTCCACCGGAACGGTGGCCATCGTGGTGACGTCAACCCCATCACCAATGTCTTCCTCGATGGCTCGCAAAGCCAACGATTCAACGTCAAGTGGTGGTAGTCCGACCGCTGCCAAGGCTGCCGTCGTGTCGGGTGCGAGTCGGTACGTGGGGTATTGCATCAGGTGTTCTCACTTCCGGGCACCCACTCTGGTGACCTGCGTTCGGTGTGCAAGTCACCATCCTTGGCCATAGTCGTGACGAGTCGGACTCGCCAGCGTTCCTCAGCGTTCGGGTAGTCCTCGCGCCAATGGGAACCGCGGGTCTCCTCCCGAAGTTTCGCGTGCTCGACCAAGACCCGCGCGACGGTCATCAGATTGGTCGTCTCCCAATCCTCTGTGCACGGCGTTCCGCGATTGACGTCTCCGCTCAGCGCAGCGTCGATCCACTGGGTGGCCTCATCAAGTGACTCGGCGCTGCGGAGTACCCCCGCATCGACATCCATTTTCTGCTGCAGTTGACGCCGGATCGCGTTCCTCACTACGAGACTGCGTTGCGTATCGCGGGCATCAATATCCGCCTCGGTAACCACGCGACGTGACAGCTGATCGGCCTCGATGGCGGAGGCGATTCGTCGTCCGAACACAAGCCCTTCCAGCAATGAGTTCGATGCAAGGCGATTGGCCCCGTGAACACCCGAACACGCCACCTCGCCGCAGGCGTACAGTCCCGGAATCGTCGAACGCCCATCTAGATCGGTCAAGACACCACCCGAGGCGTAGTGCTGCGCGGGCGCAACCGGGATGAGGTCGGTCACTGGATCTATACCGCGCAGGCGACATGAAGCCAAAATCGTGGGAAAACGGTGGACCCACATGTCCGCGCCCAGCCCTCGTCCGTCCAACCACATGTGGGCAGCACCGGTCTCGCGCATCCGACGACGAATCGCCTTCGCCACCACATCCCGAGGAGCAAGATCGGCCATCTCATGCTCCCCGAGCATGAATCGTTCGCCAGCATCATCGACCAGCACTGCGCCTTCACCACGAACTGCCTCGGACACCAGTGGTTGTTGACCTTGCGCCAGCGGCCCGAGCCACATGACGGTGGGGTGAAACTGAACGAACTCCAGATCCGCAACGGCGGCACCGGCACGTAGAGCTAATGCCACGCCATCGCCGGTTGCCACGTACGGGTTGGTGGTCTGTCCGAAGACTTGACCAAAGCCTCCGGTGGCTAGGACAACCGCCGGCGCCAGTGCGGCACCCACGCCATCACGACGACCCGGACCGATGACGTGCAAGGTGACTCCGATGGCCGCACCATCGATGTCCTTAAGCAAGTCCAGCACGAGGGCGTTTTCAACGACTTCAATCCCGGGGTCTGCGCTCACTGCTGCAACGAGCGCGCGGGACACTTCAGCGCCAGTCGCATCACCCCCAGCGTGGGCAATGCGGTTGCGGTGATGGCCGCCTTCTCTCGTCAGTGAGATCGAGCCCGTTGGATCGGTGTCAAACCTCGCACCCCAGGCCATAAGTTCACGCACTGCGTCGGGTCCTTCAGTAACGAGGATCCGCACCGCTTCTTCATTGCACAGGCCGCCCCCGGCTACCAAGGTGTCGCGCAGATGGTCTTCCGGTGAATCGTCGTCGGCGAGCGCTGCCGCGATCCCACCCTGCGCCCAACGCGTGGAACCTTCGTCGACGGTGGCCTTGGTGACCAGGAGCACGCTCTTGCCTTGCGCTCTCACCCGCAATGCAGTGGTGAGTCCCGCTACCCCGGATCCGACCACGATCACGTCAGCTGAGGTTGTCCAGCCTGACGTGGGTGCTTGTAATACTCCCGGCACGCTCATTCGGAACCGTCGCTACCCACGTGCACCGGACCATTGTCGATCAACCGGGAGCTTCCCGCATGGACGGCTAGGAGTAGTCGGGCTTCACCCTCGGGGACATCGTGACCCAGATCATTGCTTCGTACTTCCACGTAATCGATGTCCAGATCAGCCGCATTCAACTCATGTATGGCCGCAGTTCGAATTTGCTCAACACTCGTAGCGTTGCTACCTGCCTTCAACGCGCGAGGGATGGCGGCCGCGCGTCGTCGATCGTCCGCCGACAGATAGACGTTACGTGAACTTCGGGCAAGGCCATCACTTTCCCGAACGGTCGGCACACCCACGACGGTCACCGGAAAGGAGAGGTCTCGACACATGCGCCGCACAAGCTCGAGTTGCTGGTAGTCCTTCTCACCGAACAGCGCAAAGTCCGGCGCAACCTGATGCAACAAGATCCCCACCACGGTCAGCACGCCAGCGAAGTGGCCGGGGCGGCTCGCGCCTTCGAGCTCTTCACCCAACGGCCCTGGATCAACGGTGATCGACGGACTTTCTCCGTAGATCGTCCAGACGGTGGGCACGTACAGGATGTTGACCCCTTCGGCCTCACACGCCGCCCTATCAGCTTCGAGCGTCCGTGGATACTGATCGAAATCCTCATTCGCGCCGAATTGCAGTGGGTTCACAAAAACACTCACCACAACTTCTCCCTCGAGACCTACATGCTCGCGCGCGACGCGCATGAGTTCGCGGTGGCCGTCATGCAACGCCCCCATGGTGGGCACGAATGCTCGGGGTTTACCGGAACGCGGCGCAAGCACGTCAGTGACAATCACAGTCGATCCTCCACAGCCGTGCCATCGAGGGCGTGCACCACATTCGATGCCTGCTCGATATCGATAACCCCGGCAGCCAACAACCGATCCACCGTGAGTTTGCCTAATGATCGATACGCCTGAGCAGTCAACGGCGCCTGCCTGCTGAGCCATTCCAGGTGAGAAGCAACCGTTGTCCCATCCCCTCGAGTGATGGGACCGGTTTGACCCTTGTCTCCGCGTTCGAGTGCTGTTTCCACACTCGCACGAACCAGCGGCCCGAGAATCCGCGCCGGCGCCTCTGCCCCCGCTTCGGCGAGCAGATCAACGGATTCGTTCACCAAGGTCATGGCGTAATTTGCCGCGAAGGTGAGTGCTGCGTGATAGCCGTTACGCGCCTGCTCGGGAATCCACACTGGTTCGGCGCCGAGTTCCACCACGAGGGCTTCCGCAACGGTCCGCATACCCTCCGGCGCCGTCACTCCGAAGATCGAACCGGCGAGGCGGTCCAGATCCATGCTCGTACCCGTCAAGGGCAGCGCCGGGTGCAGGGCCAGGGGCACGGCACCGACGCGCGCCGCTGGGTCAAGGACCTCGAGGCCATAACGGCCAGCAGGGTGGACCACGAACTGCCCGGCCCGAATCGCTCCGAGTGATACCAACCGTTCAACAACCTCAGGGAGCACCCTGTCCGGAACCGCAACGAGAACGAGATCAGCATCGACGCTGACGTCCGCCTCATCTCGAACCGCAGTGCCCGGCAGCAGGGCTTCCGCGCGCAACCGTGAAGTGTCTGAACGTGCGGTCACGCCAGTGATCCGGTGACCGGCTCGGTGCCATGCCGCTCCCAACACGGCGCCCACGCGACCGCAGCCGACGATCGCGATTCGCAGTCGAGATGGCCCTGCCTCACTCACAAGACGTGAGCCTAGGCGGTGCGACTACCGTGCCTGCATGTCGCACATAGCCTGGGCGGACGCATGGTCGCGGGCGAACACCACGTTCTTCGCTCACAATCAGGCCGAAGATCATTTCGCAACATCGATCCACGCTGATGGGCAGGTTGCGAATGCGCTGGCGAGTTTGATTAATCAGCAGCACCAAGTTCATCGCGACCGGGAATTTTTCGTGATCGATGTGGGTAGTGGTTCAGGGCGTCTTCTTGAGCAATTGCGAACACGAGTTGATGGTGATGTTCAACTCCTCGGAATCGATATCCGTGAAAGGCCGGCGGATCTTCCTCATGACATTCAGTGGCGGCAAATGCAGATCAGTGAGAACAACTACGACGTGATTGGCACGTCGCGTGACAGTGCCGGTGTCGTGATCGCCCATGAATTTCTGGACGACGTCCCATGCGAGGTCTTCGAGTTGGACGAGGATGCGTCCCCGCGCCTCGTGCTGGTCGATCCAGCCACCGGCGCCGAGGAACTCGGTCCTCACCTATGTGATTCCGCAGCGGTGACACTGCTCGACTCGATCAGGCCGGATGAGATCCGCGCCTGGCTGGAGGCCTGGTGGCCCGCTACCCGCCCGGGCGGCCGCCGGGAAGCGGGTATCGCCCGTCAACGAGTGTGGTCCGGTCTTGTGCGCAGCGTTCAGGTTGGTTGCGCGGTGGCCATCGACTACACCCACACTCAAGCCGATCGGATAGCCGGAGTCTGGGACGGCGGAACGTTAAAGGGTTTCTCAGCTGGTCGCCCGCAACGCGCGGTGCCCGACGGCTCCGTCAACATCACCGCGCATGTAGCCCTCGATGCCCTGGCTAGTCGGCACGCTCGCCTGGCCACCCAGGACCAGATCGTCGGAAAACCAACCTTGACTTCCTGGCCGGTTGGCTTGGGTTCCTACACGTGGTTGATCGAACCGATCGGAGCATCACAGTGAGCCATGGAACGATGACCTGGTGACCGACCGCGTAATCGCCGCGATCGGGATGGCTCGTTATCTGCCGAGTGAATCGGTCGAGACTCTCACGCTCGATCTCGGGGATTACCACCCAAGCGCGCACGGTGGCCTGCAACTGGAACTGTCCATCGAGGACGGCAAGGTGTACGACTGCACCGCACGCATCGGTCTGATGCATCGCAGCACCGAGAAACTCTTCGAAGCGCGGGACTACCGCCAGATCATGATGCTCGCTAATCGACACGACTGGCTGTCGGCCGTTTCCTCCGAGATCGGTGTCGCTCTTGCAGTGGAGCACGCCACCGGTATCACTCCCCCGGAACGCGCAACGTGGTCGCGGATGCTCTTGGCCGAAGCCGGACGGATCGGCGCCATTGCGCTGTTCGCAGCTGCCGGAGGAGCACCCGATGCCCTGGCACTCCGGGAGCGGTGGGCAAGTTGGCAGGAAGTGGCAACCGGCGGCCGCGTGCACCCGATGATCAATCGCATCGGTGGTTTGGAGCACCCAATTCCCCACGTCGCATTTCAGGAAATCCTCACTATCTGCGATGCAGCCGACAGTGAATCCGGGAAGTGGATTCAGCACTTCGAAAGCCGGACGGAGCTGCACGGTTTAGCAGTCCTGACAACGCAGGATGCTCGTGATTTTTCGTGCTCAGGTGCCGTAGGCCAAGGAAGTGGAGTCGACTGGGACATCCGACGCGATGACCCATACCTCAACTACGAACAGATCCAAGAAGAGTGGGCGAAACCTGTTCGTGCGAACGGTGATGCCCTCGCACGACACCTGTCACTTCTTGGTCAGATCCCGCTCAGCACGAACATCATCCGG
Organism: Actinomycetota bacterium; assembly: GCA_027729865.1. Taxonomy (GTDB): domain Bacteria; phylum Actinomycetota; class Actinomycetes; order S36-B12; family S36-B12; genus S36-B12. The sequence continues at coordinate 13,423 of JAQCBM010000003.1, read as the reverse complement.
CGCTGCGTGCAGGAACTGGCAGGACTCGACGCTGAATCTTTCTCAGTTGTGTTGCCTAAGACACTTCGCGCACCCGAGGGCCTGGTTCATGTGCGCACCCAAAATCCGCTGGGGATCGCTGGCTGGCTATTGGTGTCCGACGGCGCCACGATGCCCGTACGGCTCAAGGCACGGACCCCGAGCTTCGCTCATCTGCAAGCGATGCAGCGCGCCCTTGTCGGCACACCCATCGAACTACTGTCCGTAGCGGTCGGTTCGTTCTTCTTCGTTACCGGGGACGCCGACAGATAGCGCGACTACTTTTCGTGCTCGCGGATGTATGTCGCAAATCGAGCTCGAAGCAGGGCCTCGGTATTCGAATCGAGGTTGCCCGAGCCAAACATTTCTTTGACCGCCCGGACGGTCTCGATGAACGTGCCACCGATTGCTCCGAGATCTCCTTGTTCGCCCTCGATTGCGACCATTCCAGGCATGTGACCGAACAGATCGGTGAAGAACCCGATATCCACGCGGTGCTCGGCGATATGGAAAGCGCGATGGCGCAATTCGTCGAACGGTAGATCTTCCAGGGCTGGCGTCTGGCTCATAGACACAGACCTTAGGTCACCGGCTCTCGTCGTCGTTGCCATGTGGCAGTAAACACCAGCGTTCCAGACGGAAACCTGCTCCGGCGACCACGGCGGCACCGCTGGCAGCCAACAGCGCCGACCACAGGGTCTGTTGGGCAGCCGGAGTCGATACTCCCGAGGCGACCGTGGCCACGGTGATTCCGGCGTACAGGCCAGCAACCAACGCGCCCATGCGCGTTGCGGCCATGGCGATCGCCGCAACTCTCGCGGCGACGAGAACCGGCAGCGGATTCACACCCGGCTGTGAACTGGGATCCACATTCGCCTGCAGGCGCGGACGAATAACCCAGCCCCACACGATCAATGCGATTCCCAGCAACCACAGCGCCGAGCCCGCCAAGACCGGGACCGGCAGGGATCGACCGGTCCAGCCATCGATAACCACCGATAGTGCCCAGCCCACCGTCGCACCGACGATGACCAGGATCGCGATGAGCGCAGCGCTGGTTGGCTTCATGACTCCACCACCGCAATGTCTTGGTCAATGAAACCTGCATCAACGATTGTGCGAATCTCACCGATTCCAGGCAGCTTGGCCAGCGGATCAATTTCCAGCCACGGCATGAGCACGAAGGCGCGCTCGTGCGCGCGCGGATGAGGAATCGTCAGTTCCGGATCATCGCTCACCACGTCACCCGCAACGATCACATCAAGGTCCAAGGTTCGCGGGCCCCAGCGAACATCACGAACCCGTCCGGATTCGCTTTCCATTGCTTGCAGGTGAGCGAGAATCTCAGGCGGCTCGAGATTGCTGTCGACGATGGCTACGGCGTTGATGAAGTCAGGTTGCTCGGGGCCACCGACTGGGGCCGTGCGATACAAGGACGAACGCGCGACGAGATCACCGTTCAAGCGCTCGGCAAGGGTGTCCAGCGCGTGACCCACCACCAACGCGGCCTCACCCAGATTCGCGCCCACGGCAATCACGTACCGCACGATCTAGCCGAAATCTCGACGGACGCGAACCACCACATCATCAAACGGAACTGAGATGGGGGCGGATGGTTTGTGAACAGCAACCTCAATGAACTGAAGCAGTCCGATATCTGCGCACGCCTCAACGATCCGCTGGGCGACGGTCTCGATCAACTGATAGGGCTCTCCGACGATCACCGCGTGCGCACGCTCAGCAACTACTGAGTAGTCGATGGTGCGGTCAAGGTCGTCATCAAGATCAGTGAGAGGGACACCCAACACGATGTCGACGCTGAATTCCTGCCCGTCGCGGCGCTCAGACTCCAAGACGCCGTGGTAGCCGAATCCGCGCACGCCCACTATCTCAATGCGATCGGTCACTTCACTTCTCCTGATTCATTCATCGCTCGAGCAACCTTCAATGCATCGACTGTTGAGCCAACATCGTGAACACGCAAGCCCCATACCGAGTCTGCGAGAAGTCCGCTGAGAACGGCGGTTGCGACATCGCGTCCATCAGAATCTCGAGGCTGACCGTCAACGTCAGCCAATAGCGACCCGAGGAATCGTTTGCGTGAAGCACCCACGAGGACTGGCAGGCCAAGGCTGTTAACCGACTTAATCGCACGCAATACAGCCCAGTTATGACCAGCGTCTTTGGCGAAGCCGATTCCCGGATCGATGACGATGTGATTGCGCTCGATACCCGCCCGCACGGCCGAATCAACCTGCTCTTCGATCTCCTCGCACACCTGGCGCACAGGATCGTCGTAGATCGCTAACTCGTTCATTCGATCGGAGTGTCCGCGCCAATGCATGATCACGTACGGCACCCCGAGTTGCCCAACAGCAGCATGCATATCTGCATCGGCACGCCCTCCACTGACGTCGTTCACTAGCGACGCCCCGGCATCGACGGCCGCGCTTGCCACCTCTGCGCGCATGGTGTCGATGCTCACGGTTATGCCCTGCCCACTCAGCGCTTCGATAACCGGCAGCACTCGGTCCTTCTCCTCCTCCGGGGTGATGCGCTGCGCACCCGGCCGCGTGGACTCACCTCCGACGTCGATCACGTCCGCGCCTTGATCGCTCATCAAGCGGGCCTGCTCAAGTGCTCGATCCAAGGTGTCGAAACGACCACCATCGGAAAATGAATCGGGGGTCACGTTCAGTACGCCCCACACGACTGGCGAACCGGCACCAAGACCCGGGATGGGTAGCCCGGACACCACTACTTCCCCAAGATCAGGGACATTGCCTCAGCGCGCGTAGCCGGATGCAGCAGGGAACCACGGACCGCACTCGTCACCGTCTTGGCGCCTGGTTTGCGCACGCCGCGCACCGCCATGCACATGTGCTCCGCCTCGATAACCACGATTGCTCCGCGCGGTTCGAGGATTCGCATAAGTGCATCCGCCACCTGGGTGGTGAGACGTTCTTGCACCTGCGGGCGTCGCGCAAAAACATCGACCAAGCGAGCCAACTTCGACAGGCCGGTGATGCGCCCGGATTCGTTGGGCAGGTAACCCACGTGGGCAACTCCGTGGAACGGCAGTAGGTGGTGCTCGCACGTGCTGTAGAGCCCAATGTCCTTGACCAGAACGAGTTCATCGTGACCGATGTCGAAGGTTGTCGTGAGGACCTCTTCGGCTGTCTGACCGAGTCCACCGAAGATCTCGGCGAAGCTCCGCGCGACCCGATCGGGGGTGTTCTTCAGGCCATCGCGATCGGGGTTCTCCCCGATTGCAGTAAGCAGATCACGGATCGCTTTCGCAACGCCCTCGGCGTTGTACTCACCAGCAGGGCCCGCTATGCCGGACATCACCGGATCGATTCCCATCGCCTACGCGCCGTCCGATTCGCGCATTTCACGGACCGCCGGATCGAAGACTGATGCCGGGCTGTGTCCGTTCGCGGACGCCTCTGGGAAGGGAATCGGGCCGCGAGTATCGGGGGCGCGGCGAGCCGAGCCGGTCCATGCCGGTCGCGGGGAGCGCAGTCTCAATTCGGCAAAGATCTCCTCGATCTCGCCCTTGTCCAAGGTCTCGCGTTCGAGTAGTGCCAGGACGAGAGCATCTAAGACCTCGCGGTTATCCACCAGAACGTCGTACGCCTCCTGATGGGCCGCCTCGATGAACGTGCGCACCTCTTCATCGATTGCCGCAGCCACTTCTTCGGAGTAATCACGCGCATGCCCCATATCGCGGCCGAGGAAGACTTCGCCCTGCTGCTGTCCGTACTTAATGGCACCAAGGCGTTCGGTCATGCCGTACTGGGTGACCATCGCACGGGCAACTGCCGTGGCCTTCTCGATGTCGTTCGAGGCACCCGTGGTCGGATCGTGGAAGATCAACTCTTCAGCTGCGCGACCACCGAGCATGTAGGCGAGTTGATTGAGCATCTCGCTACGAGTGGTCGAATACTTCTCCTGATCAGGGAGCACCATCGTGTAACCAAGCGCGCGACCGCGAGGCATGATCGTGATCTTGTGCACGGGGTCGTTGCCGGGAAGTGCTGCGGCGACCAGGGCGTGGCCTGCCTCGTGGTAGGCGGTGATTGTCTTCTCGTGGTCATCCATCACGCGCGTGCGCTTCTGCGGACCGGCGATAACGCGATCGATCGCTTCATCGAGAGCTGCATCGTCGATGAACGTCATGTTCGTGCGAGCGGTGAGTAGCGCTGCTTCGTTCAACACGTTAGCCAGATCAGCGCCAGTAAAGCCGGGTGTGCGCCGCGCAACAGCCATCAGATCGACGTCCTCAGCGATCGGCTTGCCCTTGGCGTGCACCTGCAAGATCGCGTAGCGGCCGTTCAAGTCGGGGCGCTCCACCGCAATCTGACGATCGAAGCGACCCGGTCGTAACAGCGCCGGGTCCAAAATGTCGGGGCGGTTGGTGGCGGCAATCAAGATGACTCCACCAGTGGCATCGAAGCCATCCATCTCCACCAGCATCTGGTTCAGCGTCTGCTCGCGCTCGTCGTGCCCTCCGCCTAATCCGGCTCCGCGATGGCGTCCGACAGCATCGATCTCGTCGATGAAGATGATGGCGGGTGCGTTCGTCTTTGCCTGTTCGAATAGGTCGCGAACGCGGCTAGCGCCCACGCCCACGAACATCTCCACGAAGTCCGAACCGGAGATGGAATAGAACGGAACGCCCGCTTCGCCGGCTACGGCGCGAGCAAGCAGAGTCTTACCCGTTCCGGGAGGTCCGTAGAGCAGCACGCCCTTGGGGATCTTGGCGCCCACCTTCTGGAAGCGCTCGGAATCAGCGAGGAAGTCCTTGATCTCGACGAGTTCCTCGACGGCCTCGTCGGCCCCTGCGACGTCCTCGAAGGTTGTCTGCGGCATGTCCTTGGTGATTGCCTTGGCCTTGGACTTGCCGAAGTTCATCAGTCGGCCGCCGCCGCCTTGCATCTGACTGAAGATGAACACCATCAGCAAGATGAGCAGGGCGAACGGGATGAGCGAGATGAACAAGGTGACCAGAAGGTTCTCGCTGGGGACCACAACGTTGTAGCCGCCGGGAAGTTGACCCGCATCGGTTCGCTGCTGCAGCAGGTTTTGAAGCTCCACGCCCTGGCCGCTGATGTAGTGCGAGCGGACTTCATCGCCGTTCTTGAGGGTCAGTTGCAGGACCTGATCCCGGTCGATCAACGTCGCGGTGTCCACATTGCCGTTGCTGATCTGTGAAACGGCCTCCCCGGTATCGATTTCCTCGGGTGCTCCGATGCCCGAAATCAGGCTCGAGCCGACCAACACGAGGATCACAGCCATGGCGATCCAGAAGATCGGGCCGCGCAAGAACCGCTTCACGTTCACCGCATTACGGTAACGGACCTACCCGGCAACGCACTCCGGTCGGGGGGCCAAGCGCTTCAGCCCTACGCGAACGTCAGCTGTAGACGTGCGGAGCGAGCGTCCCGATGCAGCGCAGGTTGCGGTACCGCTGCGCGTAGTCCAGGCCGTAGCCCACGACGAACTCGTTGGGAATGTCGAAGCCGACGTACTTCGGGTCAACCGAGACCTTGATGGCATCGGGTTTGCGTAGGAGCGTGAACACCTCTAGCGACGCCGGCTTGCGAGACTTCAGGTTCTTCAGCAACCAGGAAAGGGTGAGACCGGAGTCGAGAATGTCTTCGACGATCAGGACGTCGCGGTCGGCAACGTCGATGTCCAGGTCTTTGAGGATGCGGACCACACCGCTGGACGCGGTTCCCGATCCGTAGGACGAGACTGCCATCCAGTCCATGTCTGCGTGGATGCTCAGCGCTCGAGCAAGATCAGCCATGACCATCACCGCCCCATTGAGCACACCCACCAGAAGTGGAGCCCTGCCCGCGTAGTCCTGATCGATCTGCTGAGCAACCTCTGCGATGCGCGCGAGGACTTGTTCCTCGGTGAGCAGCACGTGGTCGAGATCGGATTCGACGTCCTTGGGTTCCACTCACATCTCCTGAGGTTGAACGGACAGGGTCAGCCTTCCATATTCAACATTCGCGGTGACCGCACCGGGCAAAGAAGTCGGGCCTTGCCCCTTCCAGCGGGAGACCATCGCCTCGACCTGTTGGATGTGATCGAAGCTGAGGTCTTCGTGAACACCCACGATTTGTTGATGCATTAAGCGAAGCAATCGCGTGCGCACAGCCCGGGGCATTTCAGCCAACGCTGTGATATCCGCACTGCAAGAGGACTTCTCCGCATGGACGATCCTTGCGAAATCACCGAGGGCCCAGACGTCAAGTGCGTCGGCATCGTCACCCAGCAGTTTGGCCGAGCGAGCGAGATTGGCCGCCAAACCGGGACCGAGATCAGACTCAAGGATGTCCAGGCTCTTTCTGACTCGTACTCGAGCGAACTGCGGATCGTGGTTGTGCGGGTCATCCCACGGCGTGAAACCCAGCGGCTCGAACCGCTCTCGAGCAACTTCGTGGACCAGGTGTCGCGGCAGATCCAGGAACGGTCGATGCCAAAACCCGTCGCAGGACTGCATCGCCGCAAGCGAGCGCGCACCAGAGCCTCGGGCGAGACGCAACAACACGGTCTCGGCCTGATCGTCGAGCGTGTGGGCCAACATGATCTGATGGGCATCCCGCTCTTGCGCCACATCGAGCAGTGCTTGGCGGCGTGCATTGCGCGCCGCTGCCTCGGGACCGCCCTGCGTGCCGACCTGCACCCGTCGGATCTGAACATCGTCGATGCCGACGGCCCGACAGGCGTCGGCGGCTCGCTCGGCAACTTCTGCCGAGTCCGACTGAAGCCCGTGGTCCACAACCACCACGGTGAGCGTGCCTCCGATGTGCGGGACGGCCCAGGCTGCCGCGTCAGCAAGGGCGAGGGAGTCCGGTCCACCCGAGCAGCCGACAATCACCGGACCCGACTCGATGCACTCGGTGACCGCGTGCCGCAGTTGTTGCGCCTGCGCCGAAACGCTCACGCAGCGATCCCCCGCATTCGCGCGAGCCACAGGGACGGTTCGCGGACTTCCTCAATGTTGGGCAGGTTCTCGGGTGCTTGCCAGACTTGGTTAACCATCGCCATGCCGCCTTGGTCCATTAGCGCGCGTACGAAAGCCGCACCTTCTCGGTACTGCGCCATCTTCGCGTCCATACCCAGAGCCTTACGCCATAACGAATCAGCGCCACGAACGGCGGCCTGACTCGCGCGACGGCCTTCGAATCGGTTCCGAATCTGCGCGACGGTAGGCACCACCGAGATATCCACCTCATCCATCACCACATCGGCGTGGCCTTCAAGCACCGACATCAATCCGGTGATCTCATCCAGAATCGCGCGCTGCTCCTCGGTTTGTGCTGCGGCGATGATGTCGGGGGTCCGTCGTTGGACGAAAGCTTCGAAGATCTCGCCGATGATCGCGAAGAGTCGATCCCCGAACGACGACTCATCGAAGGTTTCCAGGGCTCGAGTGATGAGTCCTGTGAAGTGATCTCCGAGCCACGGCACCGCTCCGAACTGCACGCGGTGTGTTTCCTCGTGCAGGCATACCCAGAGTCGAAAGTCGCGTTCGTTGACTTCAAGGCCGCGTTCTACATCGACGATGGTCGGTGCAACGAGGAGCAAGCGACCCGGATCGGCCAACGCTTCGTATTGACCGAGCACCTTGCCGCTCAGCCAGCCGAGTGCTGCACCGAGTTGCACTGCGCTGGTTCGAGTGCCCACAGCACGCACCGCTGCAGATGCCTCATCGCTGCGCTCCTGCGCGGCGGGCCACAGTGCCAGCACCGCAGCCATTGCGGCCACGTTCGAGTCGATCCATTCACCACGATCGACCACCACGGCAGAGTGGCCGGGTTCGGCGTGCATGCCTGTGATCGAGAAGACCTGTTCGCGTGCTTCCTCGGCGTGATCGCGCAACTGCGCCACCACTTCCCTCGCTTGGCCAAGTTCGAGGTCCGGACCCGACGGGGCAAACCGCCGCCCGAGTCTGCGGGCGAGGGACCAATCGACGGGCGCGGTCATGAGCCCTTCCTACCGCGGTGCTTCCGCAGCATCAGCGGCAGGCGGGCGACACACCATGGCCACCACATCCCCGGTGAGGGTCCAAGGACCCGCGGCATAGGGAATAAGGAGTGCATCGCCGCGGGCGATCTCCTGGCCGTGGTCACCCATCGTGAGTACTCCGCGACCATCCGTGGCGATGACGATGGCGAAGCCTGCCTCCACGGCTTCTTCCGCCCCGCCTGGCGCCAACCGGTGGAGGCGGAAGTACGGATCGGCGGCAGACGGCAGCGCGGTGATCAACCCTTGCGCTTCGATGTCCTCGCGCTTAACCACGAGCCGTTCGAGATCGGAATCGGAAACGGCGCTGGTGTCCACTGCCTGCAGTGCGGTATCGAAACCGAGATCAAGATGGCCGTCCTTGAAACCATCGACCGCGAAGCCCTCCCACTCCAGGAGGATCGACAGGTCCGTGGGCTCTTGCAGCTCGAGGACGAACACTCCTTCTTGAACGGTGTGTGGCAAACCAGCCGGTACGAGCATCGCATCACCCGGTCGCACCTCGCGCGTGCGCAGCGCAGAAAGCAACGCCTCGCTATCGCGGTCCATCACCCAGGAACGCATTCGATCCATCGACATCTGCTCGGCGAATCCCACACCCACACGGGCACCTTCGGGTGCATCGAGCACGTACCACGCCTCGGTCTTGCCGTGCGCGAGACCAAGGTGGGTGCGCGCAAAATCGCGCGTGGGGTGCAGGTGAACAGGCAGCCGTTGATCGAGGTCCAGGAGTTTCACCAACAACTCGGTGCTGGTGCCGTAGCGATCCACGTGATCGGGGCCGAGCCACGCGTTCGGATCGGCGCTGATCTCCTCAGCCAGATACTTCCCATCCGGAAGCACGGTCAACCCGGCCGGTGCCTGACCAAAGCGTGCGGTGGCCGAGCCGATCCACTCCTCGGGCCGGCGCGGCCCTCCGGGACCGTGCCGCAGGGCGCCGATGCGGTCGCCGCCTCGGTAGAAGTGATCGAACTGGTTAACCGGCAAAACGATCGGTGACTGAAGATTCACTAACGGCACCCACATTCTGCGAGACGGCTGGCGATTCGGTCCATTGTGTCGCGCGCCTGCGCTTGCGAGCGCACGTTGTTACCGATGACGACGAACACCAACGGACGACCATCCTCGTCGAGAACGGTCCCCGCAAGGGATCCAACACCCGTCAACGTTCCTGTCTTTGCCCGAACCACCCCTCGCCCAGCGCTCGTGGCCTTGGTCGCAAAGCGATCAGCAAGGGTCCCCGTGACACCCGCTACAGCAAGTCCCTGCACAATTTGCGACCAGCGTTCTCCGCGCACCACATCGACCAAGACATCGGCCATCACCGTTGGCGCCACTTTGTTGCGACCGGACAGTCCACTGGCATCGACGAGATCCATGGACGAGGTATCGATCCCCGCATTGGTCAGGATCTGCGTGGTGGCCTGCGCACCACCGGCGAAGGAACCGTCGTCGAGCACTTCCTTGCCCACCAGGTGCCCCAGTGCTTCGGCAACGTCGTTGTCCGATTCGGTGAGCATCTCCTTAACAATCTCGGTGATAGTGGCCGACTCAACACGCGCCACTTCACTTGCACCCGTAGGAGCAACACCGCGGGAAATGCGATTGACCTGCACGCCGCGCTTCTCCAAGAGATTCGCGAATACTTGCGCGGCCTTCTCGGACGGATCGTTGACTCGCGCTCGTGAAGTGGGCGTGCGCCTACCTTGATCGATCATCAACGCGGTGACCGGCCCGGCAACTCCTGCTGCAGGAAAACCCTTCGGCCAACCCGGACCGAGCAGGCGACCGGAGAAGAGGGAATCGTCGAAGACGATGTCGATGCGATTGCGGGTCCCGAGTTTCGTTGCGGTGTCTCGAGCTAGCCGCCGCAATGACGCTGGTCCCTGCGGAAGTGAGTCAGTCTTCAGCGCCCGCGGCAACGTGGCATCACCGCCACCGATCAGGTAGACGGTGTCGCCTTGCTGCGAAGTGCGTGTCGCCAGGCGCGCATTCGGACCTAGCGCCTCCAACGCAGCTGCAGCCGTGAGGATCTTGACCGTCGAAGCAGGGATCAGCGCACGCGACGCCTGCTTATCGAACAGCGTTTGCTCGGTGCCCGGGTCCACGACAAGCACGCCCGAGCGGCGCAGCGCATCGGCGCGAGCGAGCCGGTTGATCTGGGACCTCACTCCCGCTGGCGTGGGCGCGGAACCACTTTGCGCGCTGACAGCGCTCCAGCCAGACGAGGCCGACGACGGTGCCGGGAGGGAGTCGGCAGCGTGAACTAACGGTGCCGCTCCGAGCACCATGGCGGCAGAAAGCACTACCGCCGAGATCCGCCGCACCACTGCCCCTTCGTCCGCCCCGCTACCCGGTTACCCTACGCAGAGGCCCGACAACACCGGCCAGCGTTCACCCGACGCGATTACCGAATAGCAGGGAAATCCATGGAGCCACTCGAGTTCGACGTCACCATCGAAATCCCTGCGGGCAGCCGCAATAAGTACGAGATGGACCACGAAACCGGGCGCATTCGCCTGGATCGAATGCTGTTCACCTCTACGCGCTACCCCCACGACTACGGCTACATCGACGACACCCTCGGCCTGGATGGCGACCCCCTCGACGCCCTTGTTCTCGTTCAAGAACCCACCTTCCCCGGGGTGCTGATTCGCTGCCGAACGGTGGGCATGTTCCGCATGACCGATGAGGCCGGTGGTGACGACAAGGTGTTGTGTGTTCCGGCCGGTGATCCTCGAATGGAACACCTGCGCGACATTCACCACGTTGCCGAGTTCGATCGGCTAGAGATCCAGCACTTCTTCGAGGTCTACAAGGACCTCGAGCCGGGTAAGTCCGTCGAAGGCGCCACCTGGGTGGGCCGTACGGATGCCGAGAAGGAGATCCAGGAATCGTGGGCCCGGCACAAAAAGGCCCAGCACTGACCTGACGAAGGTCCCGAGAACTCCCTCATTTCGACCCTGCCCTGCGAGCCCTACCCGGGCATACCGTCGGGGGTATGAGGAGATTATTGATTCTGGGTGGTGGAACCGCCGGAACGATGGCGGCCAACAAGCTTTACAAGGAACTGGACAAGGGCCAGTGGCAGATCACCGTCATCGACGCCGACGACGATCACCGCTACCAACCCGGCTACCTGTTCATGCCGTTCGGCACCTACAAGCCCTCGCAGGTGACCAAGTCGCGCCGAGCCACACTGAACTCAGGTGTGGATCTGCAGTACGGGGAAATCGATGTGGTCCACCCCGAGGAACAGGTGGTCGCCCTCACCGACGGACGCGAGTTCGCCTACGACATGCTCATCATCGCTACGGGTGTGAGCCCACGGCCGGATCAGACCGACGGCATGCTCGGACCGGAGTGGCGAAAGTCCGTCCACGAGTTCTATAGCTACGACGGCTCGGTCACGCTGGCCGAGAAACTCAAGGATTGGCCCGGCGGGCGCCTCGTGGTGAACATCGTCGATATGCCCATCAAGTGTCCGGTCGCTCCACTGGAGTTCGCATTCCTAGCCGACGACTTCTTCAAGGACAAGGGCATGCGCGACAAGGTCGAGATGACCTACGTGACTCCCCTGCCCGGCGCCTTCACCAAGCCCATCGCCGCCGAGGCCTTCGGCACCACGCTGGATGACAAGGGCATCGCCGTGGAATCGGACTTCATGTTGATGGAGATCGACAACGACAAGAAGGCGCTGGTCTCCTACGACGAGCGCGAGGTCCCCTTCGATCTGCTGGTCACGGTTCCGCTGAACATGGGGCAGGACTTCATCGGCCGCTCGGGATTGGGCGATGAACTCAATTTGGTGTCGGTGGACAAGTTCACTCAACTGTCCACCCAGTTCGACACCATCTTCGCCCTGGGCGACGCCAACAACATCCCGGCATCCAAGGCCGGATCGGTAGCGCACTTCGAAATCGACATCTTCGTGGAGAACTTCATGCAGCACATTGCTGGCAAGGAGATGTCGCACAAGTTCGACGGCCACGCCAACTGCTTCATCGAGACCGGTGGCGGCAAGGCGATGCTCATCGACTTCAACTACGACTACGAACCCCTGCCGGGCAAGTTCCCCTACGCCGGTGTGGGTCCGATGAACCTGCTGAAGGAAAGCCGCATCAATCACCTGGGCAAGCTCGCGTTCCGCTGGATCTACTGGAACGTGTTGATGCCTGGCCGCTCGATGCCACTACCCGCGCTGATGTCCCTGAAGGGCAAGCGCACAGACCTACTGGAAACCGAACAAGAAAAGCAGCCGGCGCTTTCCGCCTAGGAAGCGCCCGCCACGGCACAAGTGAGGAGTTGATTGCCATGGCAACGACCGTTATCAACGGTAAGGAAGTCGTCGTCGACGATGAGGGCTTCATGACGCAATACGACCAATGGGACGAGGACATCGCTTCAGCACTCGCTGCAGCCATTGATGTTGACCTGACCGACGAGCACTGGAAGGTAATTAACTTCCTGCGGGAGGACTTCAAGGAGAAGGGCGAGACGCCCACTATCCGTCGCGTGTCCACCGCTGGCGGTGTAGACACCAAGAAGTTGTTCCAGCTCTTCCCCAAGAAGCCGGCAAAGAAGATGTCCTACATCGCCGGTCTGCCCAAGCCGCACGGCTGCGTCTAGGAGGCGAACACCATGACTGCCACAGCAGAGATGATCGTTCCCTCGTTCGACGATGAGAAGGAAACCGATCGCACGCTGGCCATCATCTGCTCGAAGGGCAGTTTGGATATGGCCTACCCGGGACTCATCCTGGGCAACGCGGCGCTCGGCGAGGGTGTGGACGTGCACCTGTTCTTCACCTTCTGGGGTTTCGACATCATCACCAAGGGGCGAATGGAGCACCTGAAGTTCTCCCCCGTGGGCAATCCCGCCGCCCACATGCCGGCCGCGCTTGCGCCGCTACCCGGCATGACGACGATGGCCACCCACATGATGAACAAGTCCCTTGAGGAGCTGGAAATCCCTTCGGTTCCGGAGTTCCTGGAACTGATCAAGGCATCGGGAGCCAAGATCTGGGCTTGTCGGCTCAGTGCCGACATGAACCACCTCGATGAATCGGATCTGTTCGATGGCCTGGACGGGATCATCAACGCGAGCGATTTCATCGAACTGACTGAGGGAGCGCAACTCCTCTTCATCTGAGCGGTCGCTCCGATGAGCGCGCCTCTCACAGGTAGGGCCGGTTGCCTCGGGCACCGGCCCTACTGCCTTGCGTAACGAGCTACCGCCCTACTGCCCATCTTCGGGTGCGGTCTCCTCATCGAGCACCTCATCGCCGGTAACTCCCATGGAGTCCTCTTCATCCACGATGTTCTCTTCGAGACCAGCTTCATCAGGCACGTTGCCATCGCCA
>JAQCBM010000002.1 GCA_027729865.1 Actinomycetota bacterium | reverse complement strand
AAGCCGAGCGTTGGCACGATGATCAGAACGCACTGATGCCAGGTGTGCAGGCTGTCAGCGGCCTTTATGTGGGGACGGCTACTGCGGGTGATTGGCTCGACCGCATCGCAGTGCACGGGTTAGGGGTGCGCAGTCGAGCTGACTTGGTGGTCGCGCCTACTGGGATAGGTATCAGGCGCGTAGGTGCGTCGTCGTTCTTCATCCCACAGGCCGATGTTGTGGGGGTCCGCACGGATCGAGGGGTAGCAGGCACCGTGCGGGCGAAGGACAGCGTCATCGTCATTACCTGGCGTCTAGGCGAACACCTAGTGGACACCGGTTTCCGGGCGGATGACGGCACCGACCACCGCACCTTGTTGGATGGGCTCATGGTCACGTTTCCCGGCATCAGCAGTGACCCCGGCGCACAGGGCCACGATCGGGCCGAAGGGGAGACCACATGACCACGCGTGAACCGGCCGTCCTGGTTCTCGAGGATGGGCGGACTATGCACGGCCACGCTTACGGGGCTGTTGGTGAGACGTTCGGAGAAGCCGTCTTTTCCACCGGCATGACCGGTTACCAGGAAACGCTCACCGATCCGTCGTACCACGGGCAGGTGGTGATCATGACGGCCCCGCACATCGGCAATACCGGTGTCAACGACGAGGACCCGGAGTCCGCTCGGATTTGGGTGGCCGGGTACGTGGTGCGTAATCCATCAAGGATCTCCTCCAACTGGCGTGCGCAGCGCAGTTTGGATGAAGAACTGCAGGAGTTCGGCGTGGTGGGAATCTCCGGTGTGGATACTCGAGCACTTACTCGGCACCTGCGTGAAGTCGGAGCGATGCGGGTAGGCATCTTCAGTGGTCCGGCCGCGGATCGACCGGTTGCGGATCTCCTTCACGCGGTCCAGGAGAGTCCGGGCATGGTCGGAGCCAATCTCACTAGTGACGTCACTGCGGAACAGCCGTACACAATCGACGCAATTGGTGAGCGCGTGGCCACGGTCGTGGCGGTGGATTTGGGAATCAAGTCCATGACCCCGCAGCGGATGGCGGAGCGCGGCATGACCGTGCACGTCGTGCCGGCATCATTCAACTGGTTGGATATAGCCGCACTCAATCCAGATGGAGTCTTCTTTTCGAATGGCCCCGGTGACCCGGCAACCGCCGATCACGCCGTTGAGTTGATGACCGGCGCGTTGGAAGCGAAGATCCCGGTCTTCGGTATCTGTTTCGGAAACCAGATCTTCGGGCGTGCGCTCGGGTTGTCTACCTACAAATTGCGTTTCGGTCACCGTGGGATCAACCAGCCCGTTCAGGACCTAACCACGGGCAAAGTCGAGGTCACCGCGCACAACCACGGCTTCGCCGTCCAAGCACCGGTGGGGGAGGAGTTCGATACTCCCTACGGTCGCGCACGCGTATCTCACGTGTGTCTGAACGACGACGTCGTGGAAGGTCTGGAATTGATAGATGGGTCTGCCTTCAGCGTGCAGTACCACCCGGAAGCGGCTGCTGGTCCGCATGATTCCGCGTACCTTTTCGACCGTTTCGCGGATGCGGTCGCCCACGGAGGGGATCGTTGATGCCCAAGCGCTCGGACATCTCCTCGGTGATGGTGATCGGATCCGGCCCGATCGTGATCGGCCAGGCGTGTGAGTTCGACTACTCAGGAACCCAGGCTTGTCGTGTTTTGAAGGCTGAGGGTCTGCGAGTCATCTTGGTGAACTCCAACCCCGCCACGATCATGACCGATCCTGAGTTCGCCGATGCCACCTACGTGGAGCCGATCACCCCGGAGTACGTAGAGAGAATCATCGCCAAGGAGCGCCCCGATGCCCTCCTGCCCACCCTGGGGGGACAAACCGCGTTGAACACCGCCATCGCGTTGCACAACTCCGGAGTCCTTGAGAAGTACGGAGTGGAACTGATCGGTGCCGACGTCGACGCGATCGAGCGCGGTGAGAATCGCGAGAAGTTTCGCGCCATCGTCGAGTCCATCGGTGGACAAAGTGCCCGTTCGATCATCTGTCACACGCTCGAAGAGTGCTTCGCGGCAACAACGGACCTGGGATACCCGGTGGTGGTCCGCCCCTCCTTCACTATGGGCGGCGCCGGCTCCGGTATCGCCTACGACGCCGAGGATCTCACTCGGATCGCTGGCGCTGGACTACAAGCAAGCCCCACCACCGAAGTCCTCCTCGAAGAGTCGATCATCGGGTGGAAGGAATACGAACTCGAACTCATGCGCGACCGAAACGACAACGTGGTGGTCGTGTGCTCGATCGAGAACCTCGATCCGATGGGTGTGCACACCGGTGATTCGATCACTGTCGCGCCATCACTCACGTTGACCGACCGCGAATACCAGCACATGCGCGATGTTGGAATCGACATCATCCGTGCGGTTGGTGTGGACACCGGTGGCTGCAACATTCAATTCGCCATCAATCCCGACGACGGTCGGATGATCGTGATCGAGATGAACCCACGAGTGTCGCGGTCCTCCGCCCTTGCTTCCAAAGCCACCGGCTTCCCGATTGCAAAGATCGCTGCACGCTTGGCGATCGGCTACACCCTCGATGAGATCCCCAACGACATCACGCAAAAGACCCCTGCTTCCTTTGAACCCACGTTGGACTACATAGTTGTGAAGGTGCCGCGCTTCGCTTTTGAGAAGTTCCCCGGCGCGGATACCACGCTGACCACCACCATGAAGAGCGTCGGCGAAGCGATGGCAATAGGTCGAAGCTTTCCCGAGGCGCTGCAAAAAGCCCTCCGGTCGATGGAACGACCGTCGGCGATGTTCTCGTGGCCCGCCGGTGAAGTCGACGTGCCCGATCTCCTTGATCGCATGCGACGCCCGCACGATGGTCGATTGCAGTTGGTGCAGCAGGCACTGTGGGCAGGTGCGGGTATCGATGCGGTCCACGAGGCAACCGGCATCGATCCATGGTTCTTAGATCAAATAGCCCAGATAAACGAGATGGCCGATCACATTGCGGGCGCCTCGTCCTTAAACCACGGGCTGCTGTTCGAGGCCAAGCAGATGGGCTTCGGTGACGAACAAATCGGCCAACTGCGAGGCCTGTCGGAGGACGAGGTTCGTCTCCTGCGCCACTCACTGGGCATCCGACCGGTGTACAAGACCGTCGATACCTGCGCGGCGGAGTTCGAAGCCAGCACTCCCTACCACTACTCCTCATACGACGAGGAGGATGAAGCTCACCCAACGGATCGTGACAAGGTGATCATCTTGGGGTCCGGTCCCAATCGAATCGGCCAGGGAATCGAGTTCGACTACTCCTGCGTCCATGCGGCTCTCGCGCTGTCGGATGCTGGATACGAAACGATCATGGTCAACTGCAATCCCGAGACCGTCTCTACCGACTATGACACCTCCGACCGGCTCTACTTTGAGCCGCTCACCTGTGAAGACGTTCTGGAAGTCGTGCACGCAGAGCAACAGCGAGGAAGCGTTGCAGGGGTGGTCGTGCAACTAGGGGGTCAGACCCCCCTGGGTCTTGCGCAGCGGCTCGCTGACGAGGGAGTCCCCATCGTGGGCACGAGTCCAGCGGCGATCCATCTAGCCGAAGAGCGCGGAGCTTTCGGGGAGGTGCTCGCGCGGGCTGGTCTGCCGGCTCCCGATCACGGCACCGCGCGGTCTTTCGATGAAGCCCAGGCGATAGCGGCCCGCGTGGGATATCCGGTACTGGTTCGCCCTAGTTATGTGCTGGGGGGACGCGGTATGGAGATCGTGTACGACGATTCCATGCTCGCCGATTACCTGCAGCGGTACACGGACGTGACCTCCGCGCACCCGGTGTTGGTTGATCGTTTCCTCGATGATGCGATCGAAATCGATGTCGATGCTCTCTTCGACGGTGAAGAGTTGTATCTCGCCGGTGTCATGGAACACATCGAGGAAGCGGGCATTCACTCCGGTGATTCGGCGTGCGCGTTACCGCCCATCACCTTGGGAGCATCGGAGATCGAGCGCATTCGCGAGTCCACCGAGGGCATCGCCCGGGGCGTTGGTGTCCGAGGCCTGCTGAACGTGCAATTCGCGCTGGCGGCAGACACGTTGTACGTGTTGGAGGCGAACCCCCGAGCCTCGCGCACGGTCCCGTTCGTCTCCAAAGCGACCGGTGTGCAAGTGGCTAAGGCTGCTGCTCGCATCATGCTGGGCGCCAGCATTCGGCAGCTGCGCGATGAAGGGATGTTGCCCGCGCACGGCGATGGCGGGACGTTGCCGGTGGGTAGTGCCATCGCGGTGAAAGAGGCGGTCCTGCCGTTTGGTCGATTCCATGGCGTGGACTCGGTGTTGGGGCCGGAGATGCGCTCCACTGGAGAAGTGATGGGCATCGACGATTCCTTCGGTGTCGCGTTCGCGAAATCGCAGCAAGGAGCCTTCGCCGGTGGCCTGCCCACGAGCGGGACGGCATTCGTGTCGCTGGCGAACCGCGATAAGCGTGCAGCGGTGTTGCCGATCAAGCGACTGGCGGACCTAGGTTTTCGCATCATGGCCACTCAGGGAACGGCCGATGTGTTACGTCGAAATGGCATCGAAGCCGAGGTGCTGCGCAAGCAGCATGAGGGTCCTGGTGGTGCTGGAGTGAGAACTACCGTCGACGCCATCATGGATGGCGGCATCGACCTGATCATCAACACCCCGTACGGAGTCGGTCCTCGAGTTGATGGGTACGAAATACGAACTGCCGCTGTCACGATGGGTGTGCCGTGTGTGACAACTGTGCAGGGCCTCACTGCGGCCGTGCAAGGTATCGATGCGCTCATCTCAACTGAGCCCGGCGTGAGGTCCCTGCAAGAGCACGCGAAAGACCTGGCGCGCTTGCGTCACGAACATGAGACGGCGGTCGAGTAATGCCCGAACAAATCATGTCCGAAGTTTTGGACAACCGGCGCGTGGGCGAGTACCACGTGTTGTCCCTCACTGCTCCAGGAATCGCCGAGACCGCGCGCCCGGGCCACTTCGTCACCTTGGCCATGGGTGGTGAAGAGTCCAGCATGGTGTTGCGTCGCGCATTCGCCATTCACCAGATCGCATCGCGAGGTGTGTACGGCGGAACCTTGGATATCGCGGTCTCCGTGCAAGGCCGCGGCACTACGTGGCTGGCTGCCCGTCGCCGTCACGACGTAGTGAGTCTTGTGGGTCCGCTCGGCAAGCCGTTCTCGCTACCCAAGCAGGGTGTCTCGTGCGTCTTGGTGGGTGGCGGATACGGGAGCGCGCCTTTGTTTCTGCTCGCGCAGGAATTGCGTGAACGCGGTTGTCGAGTGGACATGGTGATCGGTGCCTCCACGGAGGCCGCACTTTTCGGTGTCCTGGAGTTGAAGCGGTTGGCGTCGTCCCTGACCATCACCACCGATGATGGCTCAGCAGGGGTGAAGGGTCGGGTCACCGATGTACTTGAGCAGACCATCGACCGCGCTGGAGCCGACGTCGTTTACGCATGTGGTCCGATGCCCATGCTCGCAGAAGTGGCCCGGATATCCACCAAGCGCCGCGTTTACAGTCAGTGCGCGGTCGAGGAAGCGATGGCCTGCGGTATCGGGGTGTGTATGACCTGTGTCTTGCCGGTAGTGGGCGATGACGGTGTGACGCGCATGGTTCGCTCGTGCGTCGATGGTCCGGTGTTCCGTGGTGATCGGGTGCGCTGGCAGGACATCGGGACCGTGCCGTCCGACGCCTTCGGTGCTCCGGAGACCGAGGTGGTCACATGAGCAGGGCTCTGATCTCCACCGGAGGCGGACGTCGAGGCGAGGCGAGTCGCGGATCAACCGTCGATATGTCGACGGATCTTGCCGGAATCGCCCTGCCCAGTCCGCTATTGACTGCGTCGGGTTGCGCGGCCGCCGGTAAGGAACTCGATGCCTTCATGGACATTACGCAGATCGGTGCAGTGGTGACGAAGAGCATCATGCTCAAACCTCGCGCCGGTCGGGCTACCCCGCGCATGTCCGAAACGCCTAGCGGAATGTTGAATTCGATCGGGCTGCAAGGGCCGGGTATCGAGTCCTTCATCGAGAACGATCTCGCCTGGCTTGCACAGCGAGGTGCGCGAACCATCGTGTCGATCGCTGGTGAGAGCGTCGATGAGTACTCACGGCTGGCGTCGAAACTTCGCAACGTGGGTGGATTCGAAGCGATCGAGGTCAATATTTCCTGCCCCAACGTGGCCGACCGTGGCCAGGTTTTCGCATGCCGAAGTGAATCGGCCGCTCAGGTCATCCAGGCAGTTCGGCGCAATAGCGACTCTCGAACCCCGATATTCGCCAAGTTGTCACCCGACGTCACAGACATCGTCGAAATCGCCGACTCTGTCATTCGCGCAGGAGCAACCGGCGTGTCCTTGATCAACACCCTGCTGGGCATGGTCATCGACACCCGAACCTTGCGTCCTGCGCTTGCCGGCGTAACCGGGGGCTTGTCCGGGCCGGCGGTACGGCCCGTTGCCGTGCGCTGCGTGTGGCAGGTCCGTCAAGCCTTTCCCGACGTCCCGATCATCGGTATGGGTGGAATCCGTAGCGGCCAAGATGCGCTCGAATTCCTGCTCGCGGGTGCGAATGCCGTCTCGGTTGGTACGGCCGTGTTCAACGACCCCAGCGCCCCCTTGCGAATCCACCAAGAATTGGCCGAGTTGCTCGCCGAGCGCGGGTTTGCCCGAGCGGCCGACGTCATCAGCTATGCCCACCGCCCCGAAGAGACCACGCCAGTGCGATCCGCCGAGGATGACGGTGGAGTCGAGGACTGGGATTTCATCTCAGAATGAAGGGGAAGAGGCACTGTTGTGACGCGCGATGAGATGAATGACATGAAGCGAGCCCCCATCGCTGTCGCGCTCGATGCCCCGGATCTTGACACGCTGCGGGCGTGGTCGATTGCCGTGGCGCCCACGGTCAGCTGCTTGAAGGTCGGGCTCGAGGCCTTTTCTCGCGATGGGCATCGCAGTGTGATGGCGGCTCGTGAGGGTGCAGCAGAGGGCGGCAGCGACGCCATCAGCATTTTCTTGGATCTGAAACTGCACGACATTCCGGCCACCGTCGCCGGCGCCGCTCGTTCCATTGCATCGCTCGAACCCAGCTACCTGACAGTTCACGCCGCCGGCGGACCAGCGATGATCGAAGCGGCCGCCGCAGCACTACCCAATACGCGCATCACGGCGGTGACCGTCTTGACTAGCCTGGACGCATCGACGATCGCGGACCTGGGAATCGACGGATCGCCTCAGGACATCGTGCTGCGCTGGGCGCAGATGGCGGTGGGCGCCGGTGCGCGCGCGATCGTATGTTCACCGCAGGAAGTAGCAGGAGTGCGTTCAGTGGTGCCTGCGGATATCCACCTCATCACTCCAGGTGTTCGACCGTTAGGTGCGGCAACCCACGATCAACGGCGATCGGCTACCCCGCGCCAGGCCCTCGATGACGGAGCTGACCTGTTGGTCATCGGACGCCCGATCACCGAGCAGTCAGACCCGGGCGCTGCAGCGCGGACGATCGCTGCGGAGTGCCAGGGCAGATGAAGCCGCCCGCCCTCTCCAATGAGCAACGCGAGTACGCGCGTCGCGTCGCCGCAGAAGCGCGCCGCGAGCGGGCAGATGTCCGTGCATCGTTACGAGACGGTCGAGTAACGGTGATTCACGTTCTCGATTCGCCCATCGAAGCCCACCAGCGAATGCGCGTGCGTGATGTTGTTCTGGCACTTCCGGGCATCGGTCCCATTCGGTGCGCCGAAATTCTGGAGGCTGCGGGCATCGCATCAACCAAACGCGTGGGCGGGCTGACCGAGCACCAACGCGAGCGATTACTGCGGCGGTTGGCGGATCGCGCGAAGGAGACAACCCGATGACCAGCACCGCGCCATTGATCGTCGTCAGTGGACCCTCGGGGGTGGGCAAGAGCACGGTGGTCGCTGAAGTGTTGCGTCAGTATCCCGACATCTGGCTCTCAGTGTCCGTCACTACGCGCGATCCGCGCCCAGGAGAGACCGACGGCGTGGAGTACTTCTTCGCCAGTGATCACGAATTCGATCAGTTGATCACCCATGACGGACTGCTCGAGTGGGCGCAATTCGCCGGGAATAGGTACGGCACTCCGCGGGCTGCCATCGACGAACACCGTGATCGCGGTCAGCCCGTCTTGCTGGAAATCGAGGTTCAAGGTGCCCGCCAGGTGCGCCAGGCCGTCCCAGATGCCACCTTGATCTTCATCGCACCCCCTAGCTTCGAGGTTTTGGAGTCTCGGCTGGTCGGTCGCGGCACCGAGGACCCGCAGGCTAGGGCGGCCCGCCTCGAAGCGGCCCAAGCGGAGATGGCGGCGGCGAGAGAGTTCGATCACGTACTGGTCAATGCCGACGTCCAGGGCTGTGCGAGCGCCTTGATAGACTCCGCTGGCTTGTCCGGGAATCGATAATCGCCGCGACGAGTTTTTGTATCAGGACGATTCGCAAAGAGACGAATGAGGCGCGATCTGTGACATCTCAACCTGAGGGCATCACCTACCCCTCCATCGACGACCTCTTGGACAAGACCGACTCCAAGTACTCCCTGGTGAGCTACGCCGCCAAGCGGGCGCGGCAGATCAATGCCTACTACTCCCAGCTAGGCGAAGGTCTGCTGGAGTACGTCGGTCCCTTGGTCGAGACCTACGTGCAAGAAAAGCCGCTGTCTATCGCACTTCGCGAAATCGATGCCGGACTCCTAACCTCCGAGCCTTTCGATCCGGCCCAAGCCGAAGCAGAAACCGCTGCGGCCCCCGCGAGCCCGGCGGATCCGTTCGCCGCAGCGCCTGAGTTCGCGGTGGTCGAAGACTCTGCATCCGGCGAGGAAACCGAGTAGGCAGCCCTTCCGCCATGACCTCTGTGGTCCTCGGCGTGACCGGCGGCATCGCTGCGTACAAGGCGATCGAACTCCTCCGGCTCTTGCGTGAGTCCGGCCTCGATGTGACCGTCGTACCGACCCAGTCGGCACTTCGTTTCGTGGGTGAGCCCACCT
The DNA here is from genome assembly GCA_027729865.1 of Actinomycetota bacterium. Lineage (GTDB taxonomy): Bacteria > Actinomycetota > Actinomycetes > S36-B12 > S36-B12 > S36-B12. Next base: position 17,454 of record JAQCBM010000002.1, on the reverse strand, counting down.
GGAGTGCGCTTACCGGTAAGCCGGTTGCGACCGATGTGTGGTCCAGTACCCATGAAGTGCCGCACGTTGCGCTGGGTCAGCATGCGGATCTTGTCTTGGTTGCACCGGCAACTGCCGATTTCCTGGCGCGTGCGGCCCATGGCATTGCCAGCGACCTATTAACCAATGTCTTGCTCACCGCGCGTTGCCCGGTGGTGGTGGCTCCAGCTATGCACACGGAGATGTGGGAGCACCCGGCAACTCAGGCAAACGTAGCCACGTTGCGCTCACGTGGGGTGGTGGTGTTGGAACCCTCCGTGGGACGGCTTACCGGGCCAGATTCCGGGCCGGGCCGGCTACCTGATCCCGAGCGCATTGCCGAGTCGGCTTTCGATGTGCTGCGCGGTCGCGGATCACGGGGTACGGATCTCGCTGGGGTTCGCGTGGTGGTCAGTGCTGGTGGAACACGCGAGCCCTGGGACGACGTCCGATTCCTCGCGAATCGCAGTAGCGGCAAACAAGGGTTCGCTGTCGCGCGGGCTGCTGTAGTTCGTGGAGCCCAGGTAACGGTGGTGGTCGGAAGCGTCGAGGCGCCGATTCCGGCGGGGTGCGAGGTCGTTCATGCGGAAAGTGCCGAGGACATGCGCCAAGCAATGCACGCGGTGGTAGCTGACCAGTCTCCGGATGTGGTGGTGATGGCTGCGGCGGTCGCTGACTTTCGACCAGAGCGCGAGGCCACCGGCAAGATCACCAAGGAATCGTTGGGGGATAAGCCCGATGCTGTTCCCGAACTCCCGCTGGCGCGCACCACGGACATCCTTGCTGAATTGGTGGCCAAGCGGGGTTCGCACGCGCACCCGATCATCGTTGGTTTCGCGGCCGAAACGCCTAGGCCGGGGGAGGATTTGGGTGACCGCGCTCGGGCGAAACTTCGGCGCAAGGGATGCGACTTCCTCGTTGCGAATGCCGTCACCCACGGCACGGTCTTCGGACAAGACACCACCTCGGTACTCATCATCGATCGAGACGGCGCCGAGCAAGAATTGCCAGGCGTTGACAAGATGGCTGCGGCACACGCCCTGTGGGACACGCTCACGCCAGTTATCCACGCGGATCGCTAGACTGACGCGTCCGCGCTGGGAGTAAGCGACGCTCCTGGCTATGAATGCCGTCGAGTCAACTAGGGGAAGTTCGTGGCGAATCGCTTATTCACTTCAGAGTCGGTAACCGAAGGCCATCCGGACAAGATGGCCGACCAAATCAGCGACTCGATTCTGGACGACCTGCTCCGCCAAGACCCCACCAGCCGTGTGGCCGTGGAGACCATGCTCACCACTGGTCAGGTGCACGTCGCAGGTGAGGTGACCACAGAGGGCTTTGCCGATGTGATGAACCTGGTCCGACAAGCCGTGATCGGCATCGGTTACGACTCTTCTGTCAAGGGCTTCGACGGTGAATCGTGCGGCATCAGCGTGTCGATCGGTAAGCAATCACCCGATATCGCCCAGGGCGTCGACGACGCCTACGAGGAACGCGCCGACGGCAGCACCGACCCGCTCGACCGTCAGGGTGCTGGTGATCAGGGTTTGATGTTCGGTTACGCGTGTACCGACACCCCTGAACTCATGCCCCTCCCGATATCTATGGCGCACCGACTTGCTGAGAAGTTGACGGCTGTGCGCAAGGAGGGAACGCTGGACTACCTGCGCCCAGATGGCAAGACGCAGGTCACCATTAGCTACGACGAAGACGACAAGCCACTCGCCGTCGACACCATTGTTGTGAGCAGTCAGCACTCAGCGGACGTCGAACTCGACGGCACGTTGAACCCCGACATTCGCAAGTATGTGGTCGATCCGATCCTCGCAACCTTCGATATCGACTCGCGCGACTACCGTCTTCTGGTGAACCCGACCGGCCGGTTCGAAGTGGGCGGGCCCATGGGTGATGCCGGCTTGACCGGCCGCAAGATCATCGTCGACACCTACGGTGGAATGGCTCGACATGGCGGTGGCGCCTTCTCGGGGAAGGATCCGTCCAAGGTTGACCGCTCGGCTACATACGCGATGCGCTGGGTTGCTAAGAACGTTGTTGCTGCCGGTCTGGCCACGCGGTGCGAGGTTCAGGTCGCGTACGCCATCGGTGTTTCGCACCCCGTAGGAGTATTCGTTGAGACCTTCGGCACCGGCGTGGTGAGCGACGAGGAGATCCAGCGTGCGGTACTCGAGGTGTTCGACCTCAGGCCGGCAGCGATCATCCGCGATCTGGACTTGCTGCGACCGATCTACCGAGTGACGAGTGCATACGGCCACTTCGGTCGTCCGCACGGCGTCAACGAATTACTCGACTCCGACGTTCCATCCCAGCGTTCGACCGTGGGCCCCACTTTCACGTGGGAAAGCACCGAGCGCGCGGACGCACTGCGCGCCGCCGCGGGTGTCTGACCGGGACGAAGCAACGGAGCCCGGTTCGGGCTCGTGGGGTCCGATCGCGCGGGTCCGAGTGGACCTTCCGGTCATGCACTTGGATCGGGATTTCGACTACCTGGTTCCGCCGGACTGGGATGAGCAAGCGGTTCCAGGCGCACGTGTCCGTGTTCGCTTTTCCGGACGGCTCCGCGACGCTTACATCCTCGACCGACTCGCTGAGGCCGACGTCGAACGTGCGAAGCCGATCGAGCGGGTGGTCGATGCGGTGGCGCCGCTGACCGACGAAACCCTGGAATTGGTGCAGCGGACGGCGGATCGATTCGTCGGAACCTTCTGGGACGTCGTCCGCGCGGCCGTTCCGGGACGACACGCCCGTGCCGAACGCAGCGTCCTGGATTCGCCGGTGAGCGAGATTGATGTTGCGGCTATTCCTGATCCCGACCCGCATGTGTGGCGCGACTATGCGTGGCCGGAATCGGTCGCCGAGCCTGCCCGCATCGTGTGGTCTTCGGCTCCCGGCACCGACATGGCGCATGAGATCGCCGACCTCATCACCTCCTACCGCCGTCGCGGACGGTCGGCTGTCGTGGTGGTGCCCGACGCCGCTGACCTTTCACGTGTGCGAACTGCGCTGCAGGGTGCGCTTCCGGATTCCGATATATCGGAACTCAGCGCGGATCTCGGCCCCGAGCGCAGGTACCGCGAATTCCTGCGCGCGCGAACCGGGCGGGCCGGCGTAGTGCTAGGAACCAGGGGAGCGGTTTTCGCGCCCAGCCCGAACCTGGGCGCTGTCATCGTGTGGGACGACGGCGACGACGTCTACCGCGAACCGCACGCGCCGTATTGGGACGTTCGTGAAGTCGCCGCCCTGCGCTCCCACCTCAGTGATTGCGACCTGTTCGTGGGAGCTCCGGCTCGATCGGTTGCGACGCAGTGGTGGTGTGAATCCGGGTGGGCTCAGCCGGTTGAACCTGTGCGACCACCTGTGTGGAACGTCCGGGCGATCGATGATCGAGAGGTGGCGCGCGATCCAGCGGCGTCGTCAGCGCGTATTCCTACTGCGGCCTGGGAGGTGGCACGAGAGGGACTCACCCGTGGCCCGGTACTCGTGCAGGTAATGCGACGTGGGTACCTCCCGGGCCTGGCTTGCCGCGAATGCCGAACCCCTGCGACGTGCGGCGCATGCCGCGGACCGCTGGAGATTACGTCTGGGCACGCGATTCCACGGTGCTCGCGGTGTGGCCAACTTGCAGGATCCTGGCGCTGCCCGGAGTGCGGGAGCGAACACATTCGCGCGATGAGTGTGGGCGCTGGTCGCACGGCCGAGGAGCTGGGCCGCGCTTTTCCCGGCGTACAGGTGGTGTGGTCCGAGGCGGACCGCATCGTTCGCGAGGTGGCGGACTCACCTGCCCTGGTGGTCGCTACTCCCGGGGCTGAGCCGTGGGCGGAAGCGGGTTACCAGGCGGTGGTGATCTTGGACGCACGGGTGGCAGCCCCCACCTTGATTGGCGGTGAGCAACTCGTCCGGCGCTGGTTCAGCGCGGTTCGACTGATACGTGCTGGTGGTCAGGTCTGTGTGGTCGCCGATCCGGCGATGCCCGAAGTGCAAGCCCTGACCCGCTGGGACTCACGCTGGTACGCCGAGCGGGAACTCCAGCAACGCATGGCTATTGGATTACCTCCGGCATCGCGCGTGGCCGAGTTGACCGGCCCGTCGAGTGCCGTATCAGCACTCGAGCGGTCGATCTCGGTGGAACACCGCACCTTGGGGCCGGTCGATGTGGCCGGGGGGTCACGGACCTACCTGTTGACGCCCAGAAACCAGGCTTCGGTGCTGACCCATCAACTTGCCGCGGCCCTTCGCACCGCATCCATGGGGGAGACCTCCGTGCGGGACGTGCGGGTGCGCATGGACCCGCGTGACATGTAGGTCCATCCGCGTTTGCTCCCGCGTGATGCGAGTCGACACGCGGTGCGTCCTACACTCGAGCACGTGAGTGTCGTTCCAATTCGGCTATTCGGTGACCCGGTCCTTCGCTCGCCAGCGGCGGAGGTCGTGGACTTCGACAAGGAACTGCACAAGCTCGTCCAGGATTTGACGGACACGATGAGGGACGCTCCGGGCGTGGGGCTTGCTGCTCCGCAACTTGGCGTCTCGCTGCGCGTGTTCACCTATTGGGTCGACGACGAACTTGGCCATCTGGTCAATCCCATCCTCGATCTGTCGGACGAACAGCAAGAAGGGGAAGAGGGCTGTTTATCGGTGCCCGGGCTGGCGTTCGAGTGCACTCGCGCTAAGCGTGTGGTTGCGAAGGGCATGAACATGCACGGGGAGCCCGTCACGTTGGAGGGCAGCGACCTGCTCGCCCGGTGTGTGCAGCATGAGACCGATCACCTCGATGGCGTCTTGTTCATCGATCGGCTCGACCCGGAAACTCGAAGAGAGGCCATGAAGGCCATTCGCGAATCTGATTGGTTCGGGGTTGATCCGGTTGCGGTCAAGATCAGCCCGCACACCCAATCGTCCCGGTGGCTGTGAGCCCGCTGCGAGTCGTGTTCGCCGGCACCCCGGAGGTGGCGGTTCCCACACTGAAGGCTCTCGTCGCGTCCACTCATCAGGTGGTAGGGGTACTGACACGTCCGGACGCACCTACCGGTCGCGGAAGGCGCATACAGCAAAGCCCTATCGCGCACGCGGCGGAGGAACTCCATCTCCCTGTGCTCAAGCCCCCGTCTTTGTCTGAACCCGATATTCGAGCAGGGCTTGCCGCATGGAATCCAGATGTAATCGTGGTGGTTGCCTACGGTCTGCTGATACCTCGCTCGCTGCTCGATGTTCCGCGCTTCGGGTGGATCAACGCGCATTTCTCGGCGCTGCCGCGGTGGCGAGGAGCTGCTCCAGTGCAATACGCGATCGCGCACGGTGATCGCACCACGTGCGTCACGACTTTTAGAATCGAAGAAGGCCTCGACACCGGACCGATCCTGCGCCAATCACCACCCGTCACCATTGCTGATCACGAAGACACCGGGCACCTGCTCGCGCGGTTGTCGCCTATTGCAGCCGACGTGGTGCGTGAAACGTTGGACTCCCTCGCAGCCGGTACCGCGAATGCGGTTCCCCAATCCACTGACGACGTCACCTACGCCCCGCGCATCACAACGCAGGATGCGCGCGTCGATTGGGATAAGCCCGTCGATGTGGTTGATCGGTGGATCCGCGCGTGCAGCCCCACCCCAGGTGCCTGGTCCACAGTGAAGGGCGACCGCATTGGGTTGGGGCCGGCAATCGAGGTGATTGCCGATGCCTCAGCCATCCCCGGGCAGATCACTGCTGAGAAGAAGCGCGTGCTCGTCGGTGCCCAGGGTGGCTACCTAGAACTGGGCTCGGTCCAGCCCATGGGCAAGAAGCAGATGCCCGCGGCCGACTGGGCGCGCGGCTACCGCGACGCTCTACCCACGACGTTCGACATAGCCGGTGAGTTCGACTCGTGATCGATCAAGCCCGGCAGGCCGCGTACGAACTCCTCGCTGCGGTACGCACCGATGATGCCTACGCCAACATCGCCTGGCCAGCCATTTTGGCCCGCCATGACCTCTCGGGGCGAGACGCGGCGTTTGCCACGGACCTGGCCTACGGAACTTTGCGCTGGCAGGGCTTCTACGATGCAGTGGCCAGTGAATGTTCAACCAGACCCTGGTCGGAAGTGGACGATGCCCTCGCCGATGTGATCCGGCTCGGCATCCATCAACTTCTGTCTATGCGGGTGCCCGATCACGCTGCCGTGGATTCATCGTGCGAACTCGCTCGCTCGCTCGGCTACGACGACCGCGGCCGCATCGGCTTCGTCAACGGTGTTCTGCGCTCGGTAAGCAAGCGCACCGAGCAGGAGTGGCAAGCAGTAGTAGAGGAGTCCCGTTCGGGTGATGTCGCACTCGCTGCTTCGACGTCACATCCGCAGTGGATCGTGTCGGCTATGCGAGAAGCACTCACGGTGCATCACGGAACACCCCTGTCTGACGAACAGGTACGTGAAGCCCTGGTAGCCGACAACGTGCCGAGTCGACCGGCTATCGCCGTCCGCAGTGGCGCAGTGACCGACGAGCCAGGGGTGAGCCCCGGTCGATGGTTGCCCAGTGCCGGAATTATCGACTCGGGGATGCCGGGACATATCTCCGCGGTTCGCGAAGGTCGCGCCATCGTGCAGGACGAAGGCAGTCAGCTTGTGGTGCAAGCGCTGCTGGCGGTACCGGTGGCGCCGCCGGAATCGGCCTGGTTGGACATGTGCGCTGGGCCTGGTGGCAAGGCCGCGTTGCTCGCAGATGCTGCGAAGAAGGAGCGAGTGTCTTTCCTGGCAGTGGAGTTACACGAACACCGAGCAGAACTGGTCCAACAGTTGATCGGTGCGGAGTCGAACGCTGAGATCGTCGCCGCTGATGCCACCACCAGGCCGTGGGGGAGTCGCTTCTTCGATCGGATCTTGGTCGATGCGCCGTGCACCGGTTTGGGGGCGCTTCGGCGCAGACCCGAAGCGCGGTGGCGACGTCGAGCCAGTGATGTCGCCGAACTGACGTCGCTTCAGCGACGCTTATTGGATGTGGGGTTGTCCTCACTGCGTAGTGGCGGAGTTCTTGCATACGTCACGTGTTCCCCGCACGTCGCCGAGACGATCGACGTCGTCGAAGAAGTGCTCCTACATCGAGACGACGTGGAGATTCTGGATGCGCGCGAGTACCTGCCGCACGTGCCCGATCTGGGTCCTGGTCCACACGCTCAGTTGTGGCCGCATCTCCACGGCACCGACGGCATGCACCTGGCGCTGTTGCGTCGGCGTTAGTGGTGAAACTTCACGGAAGTAGTGCGGCTAGGGAGTCGTAGACGTCCGGCGCTCCGGCGATCAAGCGCCCGGCCCCGGTGACGCCGTAGTCGGCGAGGAAGGGTGAGACCTTTCCACCGGCTTCCTCGATCAAACACACCGCCGCCAGGCAATCCCAAGCATGGATATACGTCTCCACGTAACCGATGTGCTGACCGGCCGCCACGTACGCGAGGTTGATCGCGCCGGAGCCGGTTCGTTGATACAGGCCGCCCTCGCTGAGGAGGCGCCGCATGATTTCCGCCAGGTCATCTGGTTTGGTGCGAGGTGAACAGCCCACGCCGGTAACCCCGTCGCTGAGTGAATGGGCATCGCGAACGTGGATCGGACTTCCATTCTTCGTCGCACCATGACCGCGTTGAGCGGCGTACATCTCGTCTGTCACCGGGTTGTAGATCACACCGACCTGCACGGCGTCGCCCAGCACATAGGCAATCGAGATGCACCAGGTGGGTAGCCCGAGTAGGAAAGGTTGCGTTCCATCGATCGGATCGACCACCCAGGTGCCGGAATCACTCAATCCAGACGTGAGGCCGTGTTCCTCGCCCACGAACGAGTCGCCACGGAAAGCGGTGAGCAGTTCCGTGGTGATGTGCCGTTCGGTCTCTCGGTCCGCTTCACTCACCAGGTCCTGCGCGCCTTTGTGTTCCACGGTCAAACTCGCGGCCCTACCGAAGTACTCCAAGGCGAACCTGCCAGCAGATAAGGCGACCGAAGTCGCTGCCTCGAAGCGTTCGCTGATCTGAGAGTCGCTATGCACGGCATCACCCTAGGTCTCGGACGCATCAGCACGCACCGGGCTAGCCTGAGCCGGTGGAATCGGACGTGCTGATCTCGCCCAGTGTGCTGGACGCGGACTTATCGCGCCTGCGCGCGGAAGTGGACTCCATCGCTGCAGTGGCGGACATGATCCACCTTGATGTGATGGACAACCACTTCGTTCCCAATCTGACATTCGGTCTTCCGGTTATCGAGTCGCTGTTGAAGTCAAGCGACATCCGTGCAGATTGCCACCTGATGATCGATGACCCGGATCGCTGGGCGCCGCCCTACGCACAGGCCGGTGCCTACAGCGTCACGTTCCATGTCGAGGCGGCACGTGATCCGGCGCGTGTGTGCGCTGACATCCGTCAGGCGGGCGCGCGGGCCGGGGTAGCGGTGAAGCCCGGAACCGATCTCACTCATATCGACGCGCTGGGCGATTCCATGGACATGATCTTGGTGATGACGGTGGAGCCGGGCTTCGGTGGGCAGTCCTTCATGACCGACATGCTCGAGAAGGTCACCCGCGCTCGGCTGCTAGCAGATCGGGCCGATGGCGATGTATGGGTCCAGGTCGATGGAGGTGTGGGTGCGGACACGATCGGTCTGTGCGCCGAAGCCGGGGCGAACGTCTTCGTAGCTGGCTCGGCGGTTTTCCGAGCCGACGATCCGGCAGCCATGGTTGAAACACTTCGCTCGTTGGCCGCCGAAGCCTCACGATGACGCACAGCGCTGACTCGCCTCTGATGACGTGGGAATCCTGGATGGATCGGGCGCTGGAGTTGGCCGCGCACCCGAGTGCTCCGCGCGGGGAGAACCCACGGGTGGGTTGCGTGATCGTGGATGAACGCGGGGTTGTGGTGGGCGAGGGCTGGCATGCCGGCGCGGGCACGGCGCATGCCGAAGTTGTCGCGCTTAGTCAGGCGGGGGATCGATCGATCGGCGCCACTGCTGTGGTGACCTTGGAACCATGCAACCACCACGGTCGGACCGGTCCGTGCGCCCAGGCTCTGATCGAAGCGGGGATCGCGCGCGTTGTTTTTGCGCAAGCCGATCCGACCAGTGATGCTGGCGGTGGAGCACGAGCACTGCGCGATGCGGGCGTTCAGGTTCTCGCAGGGATTCGCGACGAAGAGGCCTGCGCCATCAATCGTGAGTGGACGATCGCCGCCACCCGTGCCTGGCCGTTCGTTACCGCCAAGTGCGCCATCAGTTTGGATGGCCGCGTCGCTGGGCCACACGGGCAACCCGTCGCTCTCACGGGCCCCGAAGCAAGCCGCTACTCGCACGAACTTCGTGCCCGCGTGCAGGCGATCGTGGTGGGTGCGCAAACGGTCATCAACGATGATCCGCAACTCACGATCCGGAACGCCGAGCTTCCGGTGACCGGGCAGCCACTTCGTGTCGTGGTGGGAAAGAGGGAGTTACCGACCAACGCACGGATCTTTGATGACTCCGCTCCCTCGCTACATATCCGAGAGCACGATCCTCGCGCCGTGCTCGCCGAGCTTTACGAGCGTGGGATCCGTCATGTCCTACTCGAAGGGGGTCCCACGCTGCTGCGGGCCTTCGTCGAAGCTGGACTTGTGGATGAACTCGTGTGGCTCGTGGCGGGTGTGTGGCTGGGGGGCGGCCCGAGGGCGTTGCCGGAGGGCGAACGGCTGGACGTCCATGCCGCTGTGGTTGAGAGTGCCGCTCTCGGCCAAGATGTGCTGATGCGCATGATTCCCCAGAGCCGGGCAGTGTGATGTTCACCGGCATCGTCGAGGAAACCGGATCCATCGAAACCGTGCTTGACCACGGCGATTCCATGCGCATCCGAATCGCTGCCCCCACTGTCGCGTCGGACGCTACCCATGGAGCATCCATCAGCGTGAACGGCATCTGCTTGACGGTTACCGACCACGGTGAGGACTGGTTTGAAGCAGATGTGATGCGCGAAACCCTCGAGCGCACCTCCCTGCGGTCGCTGGGCGTCGGCAAACCCGTCAATCTCGAGCGCGCGGCTCGGGTGAATGGTCGATTGGGCGGCCACATCGTTCAGGGTCACGTAGACGGAATAGGCACAATCGCCGAGATCAAGCCCGATGAGAGATGGACGATCATTCGCATCGCTGTTCCCCGTGATCTGACCCGTTACATGGTCGAGAAGGGATCGATCACCGTGGACGGCGTATCGTTGACGATCGTGTCCGTTAACGACGAAGGCTTCACGGTGTCGTTGATCCCCACCACGTTGGCCGACACCACTTTGGGTGTCCGTGCGGTGGGAGATGTAGTCAACATTGAGGTCGATGTCCTGGCCAAGTATGTCGAGAAGTTGGTTTCGCGATGATCCCAGCGGATGAGTTGTTTGCAGCGGAAGACGATTCCGCTTTATTGCCTTCTGAGCCGGTAGGTTCGGTCGATCCGACTCCCGCTTCCTCTCCGGAGGGGGTGCCGCTGAACACCATCGAGCAGGCGTTGGATCAACTGCGGGTAGGTCGTCCGATAGTGGTCATAGACGATGAGGATCGCGAGAACGAAGGCGATCTGATCTTCGCCGCCTCGCTCGCCACGCCCGAATTGACGGCATTCATGATCCGTCACACCTCGGGCTATATCTGCGTTGGGATGACAGGAGCTGATCTCGACCGGCTGGAGTTGCCCCCAATGGCAGCGATCAACGAGGACCGCCGGGGCACCGCGTACGCCGTGACTGTTGATGCGAAAGATGTCGAGACGACCGGAATCTCGGCGAAGGACCGAGCAAGGACCATCAAGGTGTTGGCGGATTCGGCCACTGAACCGTGGGAGTTGACGCGTCCCGGTCACGTGGTTCCACTGCGAGCGGTGGAGGGCGGAGTGCTCCGCCGCGCGGGCCATACCGAGGCTTCGGTGGATCTCGCTCGACTCGCCGGCCTACACCCCGCGGGCGCCCTATGCGAGATGGTCAACGACGACGGCACGATGATGAACGCATCTCAGTGTCGGGAATTCGCGGATGAGCACGGTCTAGTGCTCATCTCGATCGCGGACCTCATACGTTTCAGGCGTCGCGGCGAATCGCATGTGTCTAAGGTCGTGGAAGTTCCGCTACCGACCGAATTCGGAAACTTTCGAGCGGTTGCCTACCGAAGCGAAATCGACCGCAGTGAGCACATCGCCATGGTGGTGGGCGACATCGGAAACGGCGAGAACGTATTGGTTCGTGTGCACTCTGAGTGTTTGACCGGCGACGTTTTCGGATCCGAGCGATGTGATTGCGGACCGCAACTGCACGCGGCAATGCGCCAGGTAGCAGCGGAAGGTCGCGGCGTTGTTTTGTACGTGCGAGGACACGAAGGCCGCGGTATCGGGCTTCTCGACAAACTGCGCGCCTACGCCCTGCAGGACCAGGGACGCGACACCGTGGATGCAAACGTCGAACTAGGGCTGCCGGTCGATGCCCGCGATTACGGCACCGGTGCTCAGATTTTGGTGGACCTCGGTGTTCGTTCAATGCGATTGCTCACGAACAACCCGGCCAAGAGAGCGGGGTTGGAAGGATACGGATTGCTGATAGTCGAACGGGTTCCGTTGGTGATCGACGCCAACAAACACAATGCTTCCTATCTCGATACCAAGGCGGTGCGCATGGGACATGCCTACTCTCCCGATGCGGAGAGGGGAGGCAATCCATGAGTGGTGCGGGATCGCCTTCTCTCGCGGTGGATGGATCCGGTCTTCGGGTGGCAATCGTTTCGGCTGCGTGGCATCAGCAAGTCATGGCCGGACTGATCGATGGTGCGCGAAGGACAGCGCAAAGTTCCGGCGCGCACGTCGAAGAGTTTGCTGTCCCTGGATCGTTCGAACTGCCGGTTGTCTCAGCTGAGTGCGCAGCCTCGGGTAGGTTCGACGCGATCGTCGCGCTAGGTGTTGTTATCCGAGGAGGAACACCGCACTTTGACTATGTGTGTTCGGCGGCAACCGATGGTCTTACGAGAGTGGCGATCGATTTTCGCATTCCGGTGGGTTTCGGTCTGTTGACCTGTGACAACGAAGACCAGGCACTCGACCGTGCGGGTCTTCCCGGCTCCCGCGAGGACAAGGGTGCCGAGGCGATGGCCAGCGCGTTGCGTACCGCCCAGACGCTCGCCGCACTCCGCAAGCCCAACACCTAGGCTCTACCTCGTGAAGAGCTTCGAAGCCCTGTACAGCGAATTGCGGCAGAAGGTCGCTGAGTCCGACCCTGACTCCGGAACCGTTGCTCTGTTGTCCCACGGTGTGCATGGGGTGGGGAAGAAGGTGGTCGAGGAGGCAGCCGAAGTCTGGATGGCCGCCGAGCACGAAGGTCACGACCGGACAGCTGACGAGATCGCACAATTGCTCTACCACGTGCAAGTCATGATGCTCGCTACCGGCGTGAGCCTCGAAGACGTCTACCGGAGACTGTGATGAGTGCTTTGCGAGTGGCGGTGCCCAACAAGGGCCAGCTGGCTGAACCGGCGCGGTCGATGCTCACCGAAGCGGGGTATTTGAAGAATGCGGGGCTACGGGATCTGGTCGTTCACGATCCCGATAACGACGTCGAGTTCTTCTTCTTGCGTCCCAAGGACGTGGCCATCTACGTTGGTGAAGGCACCCTTGATCTAGGCATCACCGGCCGGGACATGCTCATTGATTCGGGCGCCGACGCCGTGGAACGTGTCGCCTTGGGTTTCGCTCCCTCGACGTTCCGCCTCGCAGCGCCCTTCGGCACAGCCACGAGTGTGCAAGATTTGAAGGGTCGACGCATTGCCACGTCCTACGCCGGATTGCTCGGCCACTGGCTGGAGGAGAACCGCATCGATGCGCGAGTGGTCCGCCTGGACGGAGCCGTTGAGAATGCCGTTGCACTCGGGGTGGCGGATGCGGTGGCCGATGTGGTGGCCACCGGCACCACGCTTCGTCAAGCTGGCCTGGAGATCATCGGTGATCCGATATTGCAGTCCGAGGCGATCGTGGTGTGCCGCCACGATGATCCGCAGCAGGACTCACCCGCAGTACAGACGTTCCTGCGCCGTTTGCATGGCGTGATGGTTGCGCGCTCGTATGTGCTGGTGGATTACGACATCCCCAATGATCGCTTGGACCACGCGTGCTCGGTCACTCCCGGCATCGAGTCGCCAACGGTATCGCCATTGCATGATCAAGCGTGGTCTGCTGTGCGCGCGATGGTGCCGGCGATGGATGTGCATCGGATCATGGATGAGTTGTACGAACTCGGTGCTCGAGGCATCCTGGTGACAGACATTCACGCCTGTCGTCTCTAGCGCGTTGAGCTAGTCGACGCTCACGTTTTGCTTGAGCAGTGGGACTGTGACAGCTTGTGCGACGGTAACCACACCAAGCAAGGTGAACACAAGCGACCAGGAGTTGATCGCGTCCATGAGAGCCCCGGCAATGAAGGGGCCGAAGGCTGCGACTGTGTAGGTGATGGAGAAAGCCATCGCGGTGAGTCGGGCTGAACCCGCCGCATCGTGGGCGTACTCGCTCAGTAAGCCCAGGGCCATCGCGAATCCACCACTCAGGCTGAAGGCGAAGACGGCCAGCACTACGGGTGGAGCGAAGGTGGGTGCGAAAGCGATCAACGCCAAAGCACCCGCGCACAAAACCAAAGTCGCGGCAAATAGCGACCTTCGATACCTGCTGCGATGGGACCACCGCGGGAGCAAGAGTGCGCCCACTACCTGTCCTGCGGTGAAGATGCCGAAGAAAATTCCTGCTGTTTCGGCGGCGTAGCCACGTTCCTCATATGAGGGCGCGATCCAAGCCAGCGCGCTGTAGAAAACGATCGAGTTGAGCGTCATGAAGCCGGTCAGAGCCCACGCTGTCGGGCTACGCCAAGGCAAATCGCGAAGCCGCACCAACGTGGGCGGTCGATCGTGAGACGGGGCGTCGCGCTCGAGGGCTATCCAAGCGATCAGGCCGAAAATCGCCGGCGCGGCCCAAAACGCCAGGGCGCGATTCCAGCCACCCAAAAGTTCCGCGAGCGGCAGCGTCGCGGCCGCGCCCAAGGCGGCCCCGCCCATCATCGCCGCCGTCCATAGCGCGGTCGCTGTTCCCATCGATCCGGCAAGCTGTTCGCGCACGATGCCCGGCACCAAGCCCCCGAGGATTGCTATCGCTAAACCGGCCAAGAGCGCTGAGATGAACAAGGTCAGGGCGATCGCACCCACGCCGCGCAGCAGCATGGCGACGGCCATGGTCGCGAGGGCAGCAGCGACGGCTCCGCGCCGACCAACGCGTTCGGCGAGCACTGGAACTCCCAGGGCGAACACGCCCATGGTCAACACCGGAACAGTGGTGAGGGCGCCGATCAACGCATCGTTCCAGCCTGTTTCGGCTTGGATTGCGGTTGCGACAGCGGGCAGACTTGACAGCGCAAGGCGCAAGTTGATGGCGACCAGGACCACGACCGACAAAACCGCAGCCGATGAACGCATGGAAGGCCCCGAGCTCACGTGCGTCGATCGCGCTCCAGTCTGGGTCACGTGGGTGATTGTTCCGCCTAGGCTGCGGGTGTGGGTCAAGGGGAGGCATCTCGACCGATTGACGGTGCAGGTCGGTCGCTCGCCGCACCGGGACGTTTCGCCTCCGACGACGGATCACCCGATATGTCGATACGCGATGCCGTCGATCAGCTTTCGCTCACGGCTGCACTTCGTGCAGGCCGGGTCGTTGTGGCCGTCGTCGCGGTTGCGAACGAAACGGCCGACGTCAACGGTCTACCTGTGGACAAAACCAGCGAGATGTCACTGGTGTCGATGATCGCCAAAGACGGGCGACGCGGTCTACTCGCTTTCACTGGCATCGACGCGCTGAGCGCGTGGGATCCATCGGCACGCCCGGTTCCGGTGTCCGGGATCGATGCTGCGCGGGCTGCCCTCGATGACGATTGCGAGGCCCTCGTCCTCGACGTTGCTGGTCCCCGGATGCAGGTGGTTCCGGAAGCCGACCTGGTGGCACTCCTTGACGTTGATGCCGGTAGCTACGCACGCGATCTTGCTCAGCGTCTACTGACCGAGAAGTACGGCGACGGCCATGTCCAGGTCGCTTGTGTGAGGGATCGACTTCAGGTTAGACCCACGGGTGGCGCAATCGACAGCGGCGAACTCGCGAGCTGCATCACGCCACGGATTTTGGCCTTGGTTCCCGCAGGGGTGGAAGTTCTCGAAAGTTGAACACGATCCAGACCTACTTGTGGCAGTGCCCTTATGGCAATGCCCCACTCACACGACCGGGCCGGTCCATTTCTCTCCCGGTCCCTGCCCAGGAGGGTCGGGGATAGTGCTCGCCTCACGGAATGCTCGCTGCACTGCCGTGAGGCCATCACGTAGGGGGGCTGCGTGCACCGAACCCAGGTCCGGAGCAGAAGCGCTGACCAAAGCGGCGAGCGCGTTGATCAAGATGCGCGCCTCGGCCAGGTCGGGTTCGCGCGCAGTGCCGTCGTCGTTCACCGTCAATCCGCACGCCACCGCTGAGGCTGTCATCAGGTGCATAGCGACTGTGAGTACCACCTCCACGGCGGGGATGTCCCCGATATCCGGGACCTCAGGAGAGGCGCCATCCGGGAAGTCTGCAGCGGGGGAGGGAGTCGTATTCACGGCTGCTACCCTGGCACCTCCACACGTTCTGGGGTGACCTGGGACGGCGCAAGCGGGGTTTCGACCCCCACCTGACGATCACGCGATCGTTCGGGTCCTGGCGGTGGCCCTCGTGGCTGCCGTAATCGGACCTCCGCCTGCGCTGCAGCGGAGGTTTCGTCGTCTTCGCGCCACGGTAGACGGCTGAAGCAACCGCTTCGGCAGTTCGATACGGCACGCAAGGAGGCGCCATCAGCGTCGAACCCCGGATCAACGACCGGATTCGCGTACCCGAGGTACGCCTGGTCGGACCAAACGGTGAGCAGGTAGGCATCGTCCGCATTGAGGATGCACTGCGGCTCGCAGTTGAGGCCGACCTTGACCTCGTCGAGGTCGCACCGATGGCCAAGCCGCCGGTGTGCAAGCTCATGGACTTCGGCAAGTTCAAGTACGAGGCAGCGCTCAAGGAACGCGAATCCCGGCGGAACCAGACGCACACCGTCATCAAGGAGATGAAGCTTCGTCCCAAGATCGATCCACACGACTACGAAACCAAGAAAGGTCACGTGGAGCGCTTCTTGAAGGCGGGGGACAAGGTCAAGATCACGATCATGTTCCGCGGACGTGAGCAAAGTCGACCGGAACTCGGCCTTCGTCTCCTGGCGAAACTTGCGGAGGATGTTGAGGAACTCGGCTTTGTCGAGGCGACACCCAAGCAAGATGGACGCAACATGCTGATGGTGCTCGCCCCGCACAAGCGCAAGTCCGACGTAGTGCGCAAGGCCAAGGCTGAGCGCGCCGAAGAGGAAGAGGCCGAGCGGGATTCCGCCTAAGTCCAAGAACACCAGACCTGCACCACACGCACGAGCACGTTGCACAAGGACGTGTAAAGAAGAAGGAGGCCACCGTGCCGAAGCAGAAGACGCACAGCGGTGCGAAGAAGCGGTTCAAGGTAACCGGGTCGGGCAAGCTCACCCACGAGCAGGCGAACAGGCGCCACCTTATGGAGAGCAAGTCCAGCAAGCGCACCCGTCGCCTCATGGCCGACGAAACCGTCTCCAAGGCGGACACCAAGAAGGTCAACAAGCTTCTCGGTCGCTAGGGCGTCCGCAGAATTTCGCGAAGTAGAACAAGGAGCACGTCATGGCACGCGTTAAGCGTTCAGTCAATGCGCAAAAGAAGCGCCGCGAGATCCTCGAGCGCGCCTCCGGTTACCGGGGTCAGCGTTCGCGGTTGTACCGCAAGGCCAAGGAGCAGGTCACGCACTCGATGGTCTATGCCTACGCGGACCGTCGGACCCGCAAGGGCGACTTCCGTCGGCTGTGGATCCAGCGGATCAACGCCGCTGCCCGCGCCAACGGCATGACCTACAACCGGTTCATCCAAGGCCTCAAGGCCGCTGAAGTTGACGTCGATCGGCGCATGCTTGCCGAGCTCGCCGTCAACGACCCGGCAGCTTTCACCGCGCTGGTCGATGTGGCCCGCGGAGCGTTGCCTGCAACAGCGGCCTGACGCTCGCGCACACGTGCTGACCAGTACGCGTTCACCGCACGTCGCCCGGTTGCGGCGACTGCATGAGCGCAAGGGTCGACAGCAATCCGGGACCTTCCTTGCGGAAGGTCCCGATTGCGTTTCCGCAGCAATCGATGCCGGATGGGTTCGCGAAATCGTGGCCACGCCCGATCACCTGTTGGCGCGACGGGCGGCGTCATCGGGTGTCGAAGTCCACGAAGCCGATGAACGCGTGCTTGCGGCTATCTGCGATGCCCAGTCACCGCAAGGGGTGGTAGCAGAATGCGGTATTCCGAAGCATTCCGTCGA
>JAQCBM010000186.1 GCA_027729865.1 Actinomycetota bacterium | reverse complement strand
ACCATCGCACGATCCACAGCCGCACTCCAACCATGCCTAGGAGGTCAGAGTTGAGCATCTCCGTGACCGATGACGACAGATCCCCGCAAATCTCCTCGCGGAAGCGGGCGTGGTCCACTCAGCTTGGCAATGGCGCAGCGCTCCTATTGTCGGTTCCGCTGCTGATCCTATTGATCGCCTTCGTTCTGTATCCCTTGGGAAAGCTCAGCTATGACTCGCTAACCATGGGAGACGGGGTTGGCAACTACGTTGATGTCTTCACGCGCTCGTCTACGCGTCGAGCGATGATTATCACGCTGTTCTCGGCAGGGATCGTTACCATTCTCGCGCTAGCGGCAGGAAGCGTGCTCGCGTGGCATCTGTGCACTGTCAGAAGCAGACTGGCCAAGGCGCTGATCTGGATAGCAGTGCTCGCGCCGTTCTGGATGGGAACAGTCGTCAAGAACTATGTCGTCATTCTGATTCTCGGGCGCGAAGGCCCTGCAAATGACACGCTCGCCGCAGTTGGCCTACCGCGAGTTGACATGATTTACACCACCCAGGCGGTTATTTCCGGCATGACCTACACGATGATCCCCTTTGCAGTCTTTTCCTTGTTTGGAGTGCTTCGCGGTATCGATCAGACCCTTCCGTTGGCCGCGCAAAGTATGGGGGCGAGCAGGCTAGTGGCTCTACGCACGACGGTTCTGCCCATAGCCGCGCCCGGTGTCCTCGCCAGTGGCGGCTTGGTGTTCGCAATTAGCGTTGGCTTCTACATCACTCCGGTGCTGCTCGGGGGCGGGCAAACCCCGTTCATGGCGACCGTCATCTCATCCAACATTTTCGGGTACTACAACTATGGGTTCGCAGCGGCCGCTTCGGTGGTGCTTTTGCTAGTCGCGTTGCTTGTCTTGGCGTTTGCCTTCCTTGCTGTCGGACGCGAGCGGCTACTGCGGGCTGTCGCATGACGCTTCCTGCTCGTCCACATCCACATGCCGGGGACGACGGCCGCGTGCGGCGGCGTCACCTGAGCGACGTTGCTTTAGTGGTCGTTGGCCGCGTGGCCATAGTCGTGATCGTTGGACTTCTGCTGCTGCCGGTGGCCGTTGTACTGATGCTTTCGCTCTCCAACGACACGGTTTTTGCATTCCCCCCTTCGTCGTGGGGTTTCCGGCAGTACCGCGAACTTCTCGACAACCCCCAATGGGTCGCCGCGATCTCGTATTCCGTAAAGATCGCAATTCCTGCGGTCGTCTTGTCTGTGGTGGTTGCGGTACCAGCGTCTCTCGCGATCCACCGGAGCGCCTTGCCCGGGCGGGGGTTGCTTCAACTGGGCGGGATTGCCTCGATCGTGATTCCGATCTCTGCCTTCGCGGTCGCCATGTACGGCGTGTTCGCTCAGTTCGGACTGTTGGGTTCCTACTGGGGGCTGGTCGTGGCCAACACAGTTCTCGCGTTTCCCTTCGTACTGATCGTCACGTCGGCAGCGCTTACTCGTATCCCCGTCGAACTTGAACTAGCTGCAATGATTGCCGGTGCCTCACGACCGCGTGCCTGGGCTGGAGTGACTCTCCGCTTGCTACTTCCCGCGATCCTCGCCGGTGCGCTTCTTGCGTTCGTTACGAGTTTCGACGAAGCCGTGTTCATCAACTTCCTGGGCGGCCCTGATCAGGTGACTTTGCCCAAGGAAGTCTTCAACTCCGTCAGGTATGGCATCGATCCTGCGATCACAGCGATTGCGGCAGTACTCATGCTCACCACCAGCGCGATCATGACTTGCGCGCTCGTCCTCCAAAGGAGAGGTCGATGAATGGGCGCCACGCGCTTGAGATCCGGAGCCTGTCGAAGCGATTTGGGAGTACCGCTGCGCTGCACCCTCTTGATCTCGACGTAAATGCAGGCGAGTTCCTCACCTTGCTGGGTCCTAGCGGCTCGGGCAAGACCACCTTGTTGCGTCTGATCGTCGGATTTGAGAGTCCTACTGAAGGTCGTATCGTCCTCGACGGTAGAGATATCTCCGGTCTGTCGCCCGCCGACCGTTCGGCGGGAATGGTGTTCCAAAACTACGCGCTCTTCCCGCACATGACTGTCCGCGAGAACGTCGAATACGGGCTGAAGATTCGCAGGGCCTCGCGGGAGGAACGCCGCCGACGTGTCTTGGAGATGCTCGAATTGGTGCAGTTGACCGGGTTTGACGATCGGTACCCCCGTCAGCTCTCCGGCGGGCAGCAGCAGAGGGTTGCGCTTGCACGGGCGTTGGCGTACAAGCCGACCATCATTTTGATGGACGAGCCACTCGGTGCGCTGGATCGCACGTTGAGGATTGAGATGGAACACGTTATCCGCACCATCCACCGTAGTCTCGAAGCCACCGTTATCTACGTCACTCACGACCGTCAAGAAGCGCTCGCTTTGTCGGATCGCATTGCGATCATGAGGGCGGGCCGGATCGTGACCATAGGAAAGCCCGAGGACCACTACTATCGCCCGGCGGATAGCTTTGTGGCGTCATTCTTCTCCGACGCAAATCTCCTGCCGGTCGTGAAGTACGTCAGTACGGCAGGTGGCGACACTGCGCGTGTGACCGCGCAAGGTGATGTCTTCGACTGCCCCTCCTCGCACAATGTCGACGGTGAGGCCCGCCTAGCCGTCCGGCCCCGTAGCCTCGGGCTCAAGCCCGTGGGGGGTATCGGACTCCGTGGCCTTCTTTTAGAGACGCTCTTGTATGGAGACGAGCGTGAACTCATCTGCGAGGTTCCGGGGGTTGGGCGTGTAACTGCTCTTGTCCCGAGCAGAGCTTCCGCCGACTTGGCTGTCGGGCAAGCGATCGAACTCCATGCAGCCCATGAAGATCTCGTCCTCGTTCGGCACCGCGACGATGATGACGCCCCTGCCCCTTCTGCCGCGGACCGTACGGAGGAACCCTAATGCGAAACGAGTCCACCGCCATCTCGCCTACCGCGGGCGTCGACCTTGACCACATTGGAATCGCCGTGGAGTCCGTGCAAGCTCCGTTGGAGGAGGTCGTAGGCAGGTTAGGTGCGACAGTCCTATACGGCGGTGAGGCGCCGGGATGCCGATTCGTTCAGACACGTATCGGTGATGCTGCATCAACTGGCATGACCGTTGAGTTGCTCGAGCCGCTCGGCACCGACCCCTTCTTAGGACAGTTCCTAGAAAGGTTTGGGGCCGGGGCTCACCACCTCACGTTCCGTGTCCTCGATGTGATCGAGGTCGTCGACCGTTTCGCAGACTGCGGCCTGCATCCGGTCATACGCAGAGACTTGCCTTTGTGGAAAGAAGCCTTCTACTCGCCGAAAGACGGCGGGGGAATGATTCTTCAACTAGCCGAGTCTGGAGGTCCTGACCCGGCTGAAGCTTTCGATGCTGCACGCAGGGACGAGGCACTACATGCGGAAGGCCAGCGCTACAAGGGCTGGTACCCAGACACACCAGCGTGGTGGGGCTGGCCAGGGGAGCGCGGCGAAGTGGAAGCTTCGCTAGAGAGCATTGTCCTTCGCGTACCGGATCTCGAAAAGGCTCGAGTCGTATACGAGCGGCTTCTCGAGGGTGTGCCGGAAGAAGAGACGGACGAGGGCTGCACGCTCCGATGGCCGGGAGGCGGGCGATTGACTCTTGTCCAGAATTCTACACCGCGAGGTGGATTCGACTACCTCAATGTGTCCGGCACACCGTCTGGCCCCGAAGCTATAGGGGGAGCACGAGTCGTGTTTTTGTAGCATCGAGTGCGTAATTTTGCTGATGCGTTCGTCTTTTGCGATAGGTACGTTCGCGTGATCCGTGCTCTCAACCTCAACAGGAGTTTTCGTGACGACGCCTTCAGCACAGCATCCAGCATGGCCCGGAGGGGCAGCGGTTGCAGTTTCGCTCACCTTCGACGTTGACGCGGAGTCTGGCTGGATCGGTGACGATGAGGGTTACCGTAGGCGTCTCAGCACGCTGTCCGAAGGTCGCTTCGGGATCACGCGTGGAGTGCCACGCCTGCTGGGACTTCTTGATCGCTTCGGAATTCCAGGATCGTTCTTCGTACCTGGCTACACCGCCGAGCTATACCCAGAAGCGGTGCGAGACATCGCTTCGGCGGGTCACGAGATCGGCCATCACGGCTACCTTCACAAGAGAAATGATACTTGCACGGGAGAGGAACTTCGCGATGAAATCGAGCGAGGGCTGAGCGCCCTGCTTGACTGCGGGGTGCCGCGCCCCCGAGGCTACAGATCCCCCGCATGGGAGATGACTTCCGAGACATTTGACCTTCTCGTTGAATTCGACTTCCTCTACGACTCCAGTTGCATGGGCGACGATCGTCCCTACGTTGAGCGCTGGGAGGGAGGGCACATCCTGGAATTGCCCGTCCACTGGTCTCTAGATGACTGGCCGCGGTTCGGATGGTCCATTGATAGCGGCGGAAATGTCGCCGATGCCGGAGAGCTGTTCTCCTCGTGGGCGGAGGAGTACAGATCAGCGCGGGCAGAAGGACGCCACGTGAGCTACACCATGCATCCGGAGGTCATAGGGCGGGCATATCGTCTCGCCGCACTCGAACGCCTGATTGAACATATCGCCGGCGACGGGGACGTCTGGTTCGCGTCCTTGGAACAAGTTGCCGAGCACGTGGGCCAACATGTCCTAGGTACTGCAGCGAGGTGAGGTCGTTTCGTTCTGTCGCCGCTGGTCCCAAGGAAAGGGGCCTCGAATTCGGGACTGCTCATCGTCATGAAATCACTGCGACGCTCTCTCACTACCTCGAGTTGTTCTCAA
>JAQCBM010000185.1 GCA_027729865.1 Actinomycetota bacterium | reverse complement strand
TGGATCCAGTCGCCGCATATCTGGCCCGGTTGGGCACGGCTCATTCACGGCGCACCGTCACCTCTGCCATCCGCAGTCTCGAACGAGCCCACGGTGGTCCGATCGACTGGGCGACGTTCACGTACGCAGCTGCGATGAACATCCGCGGCGAGCTGTCGTCGATGTCCTGGTCATGGTCGACGACGTGCTGGACCGTGCTTCGACAGTTGCTGGTGGAGGCACGGGCCCTGGGCGTCGTTGACGCTGGACTCGTCAGCGATGTGTTGGCGGTGCCGCGCCTGCGGGGTTCGGCGGGCCGGTTGGGACGCGACGTCGACGACGCCGAGATCGACGCACTCTTTGACGCCGTCGACACGACATCGACGGCAGGGTTGCGGGACGGGGCGCTGCTCGTGTTGTTGGCGCTCGGAGGGCTGCGACGCTCAGAAGCAGTAGCGGTGAAGGTCGAGGACTGGTGTCGGGTTACCTCTCGGCTGACGGTGGTGTGTGGGAAGGGTCGCCGGTCCCGTGAGGTGCCGTTGCCACGGTGGGCAGGGGAGATGATCGACGACTGGTTGGCGGTGCATCCGGGTGACGGGATGTTGTTGCGGTCGGTGGACCGGTGGGGGAGAGCCGGTGGACCACTAGCGGTGCGGTCGGTGCAGTACCTCCTGGAGCGTCTGTGTTGTAGGGCAGGTGTGCCGGCGTTGTCGCCGCACGCCTTACGAGCCCATCGCATCACTGCCGTGATCGAGGCGTCGGATCCTTTGATGGCCAAATCGCTCGCCGGCCATAGCGATGTTGGGACCACGTCGCGGTACGACCGGAGGGGTGTCGATCACCTGGCGGTGGTGGTGGACGGTATGAATCGTCGCCGGCGGCCGCCGCTAAGAGCGGTCAGCTAGGTGAGAAATGGTTGGGCCCCACCCGAGGGTGGGGCCCGTGTCGGCGTGAGATTCGGACGAATGCCGATCTGTCTTCAATCCCCGCATACGCGGGTCTGTTGGTTCACCCCCGCGTGTGCGGGGAAGACGCCGACAGAACATCAATCGGCAACGAATCTGCAGTTCCGTCACGATCGCTGTTCACATTGAGAATGACGTTCGGTCCGCTTGGCCCTCTCGCTGGCATGCAGTCCGGATGGGCATTCATTGACTGAAGCCTGACTTAGGCGAAGGGGGAGTTACGCCTAGGTGCAGTCTCCAGTGAGAGAGGACGAATGCGCAAAGAGAGAAAGACACTCAGTTGTCGGCGCGATTCGGGCGGTGGTTCGGCCAGCTCCAACTGGTGTGGGCTCGGTCAGGAACCACCTCGGCAAACCAGGTGGACGACCAACTCGGCATAACTGCGGAGATCAGTAATCTGCACGATCTTGGCATGGGTACCCTGAACGAGACTCTCAGGTTCCCAAAGAAACGAGCCACCTGCAGACAGCGGAAGCGATGGCTTCTCATCGTCCCCAGCGGCTCTACTCACTCCAAATGTGGATAACGCGAGATCCAAGCACATTGTGGATCTCCCGAGCAGAGCTAAGGCCATTAGCCGATTGGCATCAG
This sequence comes from Actinomycetota bacterium, assembly GCA_027729865.1. GTDB lineage: Bacteria > Actinomycetota > Actinomycetes > S36-B12 > S36-B12 > S36-B12. The sequence continues at coordinate 3,232 of JAQCBM010000185.1, read as the reverse complement.
TCAAATCGTTCGGCGTGGCACCGAGATCCTTGGCTCGGTCAAGGTATTCAAGCGCCTGCTGAGGGTTGTCGGGGATCAGACAAAAACCAAGATTGTTGTTTGCCGAGGCGGAGTCTCGGTCTTGAATCAGCACTGCTTCGAAGAGCGCCCGAGCCTCAGCGCGACGACCATCTTGTATGAACTTAAGCGCGGGCTCAACCAGGAACGAGGTAGTTCGCTCAGGGAAGTTCGATGCAAAGTCTCCGCTAGTCGCGCCACGACCCGTCCCCCTCGGTCGGGCGAATCTTTCAGCCATCACCGCGGCGACTTCCTCGACCGGCACCTCTCTCCCACGCATCTCCACCGATGAGCAAGGTGCCCCTTGCTGGCCATGCAGGTACCGCCACTCCAGTCGGAGTGTGTCACTGGACCACCGGTCAATGTAGGTCTCAGTGAATCGTTCAAAAATCCAAGCCGCCACGGTGGCCCCTTCCGAGCGGCCAGCGCCTTCGGTGAGCGGAGCCTGTGGAAGAGAATCAGGTGCAGTCCAAGAAAGGAGGTCGCTTTGATCCGCCTCTTCGGCCCAAGCGCGAATCAACGCAAAAGCCCGGCTGGCCGCAACTCGGTCCAACCTTCCGTCAACGCTGTCGGGAACTGCGCACAACTCAACCCATTCGCGAATGTGGCGTGCTACGCCTGCCCCTTCGGTACTGCCGGCAACCACCAGCGCAAATATTGAGCGTGGAACAAGTTCTCTGAGGTAGGGCAGCAGGTGTTCAGCGGGACTCAGGCCTCGTGCGGCAGCGAGTTCGAAGTACAAGTCCACCGATGAGAGTCGATCCGCAGTTTCCGGACCGAAGATTCCGGCCGTAGACGCCTGTCTGGTGATGCCATAAAGGATCGGACCGAGGGACCAACTCTGGGGTGGACCCGATGCTTCGGCTTCGAGAAAGAGTTGCCGTGCGTCGTACGCCGCCCGCACAGCAGTCGGTCTGCGGGACCTTGGTCGCCGCCGCTTGAATGCAGCGAACCCAGTGTCGATTTCGACCCGTTCAATCGGACTCGGCGCATTGTGCCTGCCGAGAATGTCCATGCATTCCTCAGCGCAGCCACGTAGTCCTGGCTCAATCTGGACAGCGAAGGGGCACCCGGCGGTTAACTCGGGGGGCTCGCAGGCCTCACTGAACTCGCGAAGTGCTTGAAGGAGTATCCTTCTTTCTTGCTCGTTGCCAGCAACTAAATCCACTATCGGTAAACATCCTTACGCGGCGCAACAGTCAACACTACGAGGTTGCTGCCCGACGCTGTGTAGATGACCCTATGTGATCTACCGAGTCTGGCTGACCGTTTACCCTTCAGTGCTCCTTGAAGCTTCTTGCCGAGGGCGGGCTCAGTGTCAAGACGCCGGATTAGTTCCCGCGCCTTGTCCGCAAATGGTGGTGGAAGGGCGTCGAGATCTTTCTTCGCGCGTTTCGTAAGTAACGGCATTGTCAGTCGAGCGGTTCGAGTTCCCCGGCGGCGACCTCATTCTCGGCCTCCGCAATCGCTGCCATGAGCGCATCATCTGAAAGTACGTTGACGGTCTCGATCAGCGACTCGTAATCGTCGAAGCTGAGCAGCACGGCAGCTGGGCGCCCGTGCTTCGTGATGACCATGTCGGACCCGGTTGCGGAGACCTCCTCCACGACTTCGCTCAGCCTCTCCCGGACGTCACTGACGGCGGCAGTTGCCTGAGTCCTGATGGTGTGCCCTGAATCGCTCATGCTGAGTATTGTACGAAAGGTTGTACAAATAAGCAACCTCAGAGGCTGCCGTCTCCAAGTGATGAGCCTTTCAGGCGCTTCGACTGGCCGTACCGCGGTGGCGTAATCATCCGACAACGCCGAGGTGCGTGACGCGTGGGTACTCGGAACAGGATGTCGCCAGACACAGAGCAGCTGCCGACGGTGCACGAGTCCGTTATTGATCTCTGGCCCGGAAGGCTTGAGAACCACACGACCAGCGAGTTCGGACTGAGGGCTACCCGCCGTTGAGCACCTCGAAGGACGAGTAACGGTCGTAATGACCGTGTAGCACCCGTCGCCTAGAGTTCCGTTTTAACCGGTGTGTGTGGCTGATCACAGACCCTGCGGCTATAGACGTTCCTGAGGTTCGTCGCCCGAGACAATCGAGAACGGGCTGCTAGAGAAGGGGGAGAATCGTCCCTGTTTCTCGGAGTTCTCGTTTTGTCTCAGCCAGCAATCGAGACTGGAGAGGTAATGGACAAGTTGGATATCACACCAGACCCAAAGGTTTTGGTCGCTCTCACGCACACGCCGCTGAAACCTCTCGATGCACTATGTGAGTTGATCGACAATGCGATCGATTCGTTTCGCGCAGCCAAGTTAGAGGCAGCACCGGAAGCGCATCCGATGATCCAGGTCACCATCCCGGGCGAGGCTGAAACGCGCAGTGGAGGGGGAGTGATACGCGTCGTTGATAATGGAGCGGGTTTAGATCGAGATGGATTGTCGAATGCTCTTCGGGCTGGTTTCAGCGGAAAGAACCGATACGACACTCTCGGGCTGTTCGGCATGGGTTTCAATATCGCAACCGGCAAACTCGGTCAACGAACAACTGTCATCACGGCAAAACGGGGGCAACCAAAAGCACTGAAGGTTGTTCTTGACCTCGTTCAAATCCAGCAGTCAAGAACCTTCGAAGTCCCGGTGGAGGAGGTCGACAAGCCCGACGAACTTGACCACGGAACTTGGGTCGAGGTCTCTCATTGGTGGCCAGAGGGATCCGCGAATGCCGGCTTCATTCTCTCCCTAGCAAAGCTCTCAAAGCCGAAACTCCGCGAACAGATCGGGCGGCGCTACGCGACCATCCTTCGGAGCGAGAGCGAAGATCGAATCCGTGTCCGCGTCAACTCGGAGACAGTCGTGGGGTTCGAGCATTGCATCTGGTCCGAAGACAGATTCGTGGACCGTCAAGGCTGGGGAATGATCCCTGCGCAGATCAAGATTGATCATGTTGTTTCAAGTCAGCAGCGATGCAAGAACGATGGGGCGCTACTTGTCGGAGGCACTGGCGAGTGTCCAGAGTGCGGCGGCGGTGAGTTCACAACTGTCGATGAGCGCATCAGGGGATGGGTCGGAATACAGAGGTTTGACGACAGCGACAGGTTTGGAATCGATCTGATTCGCAATGGCCGATCCATCAGAGTCGGTGAGAAGGACGCATTTTTCACGTTTGCCGATGGGCTCGAGTC
>JAQCBM010000184.1 GCA_027729865.1 Actinomycetota bacterium | reverse complement strand
CTCGGCAAGTACGCGCGTCTCGCTCAGGGTGCTGAGAAGGGCGCGATCACGAACCCGGTGTGAGGTGCGGCTGCGTACGGGTGGAGTCCGTGGACTGAGTCAGCAGGGTTCGCGCCGGGTCAAAGGTCAGGAACGGCCTAGGCGAACACGAGCCATGTGTATGGGACCTGACATTTAACTGATGACGGTGTTGGCGGCTTCGAGCTGTCGCCATTCGGCTGTGGAATGCAGAGAGCGCTAGTTCGGAGTTCGCACGGCGGGGAGACGTCAGCATTTCGAGGCTAATTCTCGAATGTTCTTGTAGCCGAGGGCCGATGCCACTTGCCGCTGCACTCCTGGTGACAGCGATTCCCGGTTGGAAGGGAGCGTGATGGGGTCTCGCCCGATGCAGTGGTAGTGGCGGTGAGATCCCTTGCCTCGACCAGTGTCGACATAGCCGAAGTCTTTAGTGATATGCCGCTCGACCTTTCGGGTCGAAATCGACAAGTACCGGGCGGCGTCGAGCCATGGGATCGTGGGTTTGGTGCCAACCGGCACCACGACATGGGCAACCAAACCTTGGTTGAACAGACCACGGATCATGTGACTGGCGATGTTCCAATCGTTAGGGCTTTGGCTCGGGGTTACTCGACCTTCGGCAACCTGAGACATCAGTACCCCCAGCTCCCGTGGGAGATGGCGATCGAGTCCACGTCGATAGCCCGGCGGCAAGTACGGGATCCAGTCGGTAAGGAAGCTCAGTGCGGCTTCCTTGATGTCCGCTCGGACGTTGCCATGAAAGCTCTTTTCTGTCCGCAGGCGTAAGTGCATCTCGAAGCAGGCGAGCGCCTCCTCGAGCACTGAGTCGGTTCCCAGCAGTGGTCGGAAGACGTGCTCGTCGTATCGGAGGTAGACAGCGCTCAGTCGGGAGATTTCGAGGCGTGTGGCGAACGACTCGATCTTGTGATGGAAAGCCTCGTGGAGATACAGGATCGAGAGGGCGACCCGGCAGAGTTGCTGTGTCTCATCGGGCTTGGGCGGACCACCGCCTAGGCGCGATTTAACGTGGGCGGCGAGGTTGAGGACCTCATCTTCTTTAATGTAGATACCCCAGTCCGGCCCGTAGCAGTGGAATGGCAGGTACCACGCCAGTGCATCAACTGCTCCCGGGGGCGGGAGACGCTCAGGCTTACGCGATTGCCCAAAGATGCGGTCACCTAACGAATCCCAGGCACCCAATGAGCCGCCGAACGCGTCATTGTTGTCGACGGGCGCCCTGTCACGCCCAAAGTCGGGAAGGTCCCCGATCTCCACCGGATAGGCGTCCCAGTCGTCTGGTTCCTCGCCACGCCACGGTGACGGCGCTCGGTTAGTGAACCCGTAGGCATCGAGTGTCTCGATGAGAGTGAAATGCGACAGGTTCGCGATGCTCGGAATGCTAACGACGAACGGCCCGAGTGAGTGCTGGCGGTTAGGGGGATGAGACTTGCACGGTTCGACGATCGTTCTAGACAGCGCGGCCGAGGTCGGCATTCACGAGTGTGCCTGCTCCCGCTTCAGACGAATCGTGTCCACCCCGGCCGTCGTCACTGGAAAGTTCCAGAACGAGAAAGGGTTTTCTGCTCGAGCTGAGCCCTTGAAGCCGTCGATTCGCGGCAGGCGCAACCGGCTGAGAAGAGCTACGTGCGCCGACCTCGGTAACGTCAGCTACCGGGGATGCTCTGATGTAGGAGAGTGTTATGGCAGAGAAACGTGAACTTGCTGGGGAGCTGTACCTCCTCGGCGAACTTGACTTCACGACGGGGGAGCGAACCCATCTCGTCAAGATCGGTGTGGTCAAGGAGAACGACGAGAAGAATCGATCAACCGAAAAGCGGATCAAGGAGCATCAGACCGGTAACCCGCGTCAAATTGTCGAACTTGAGGTCCTTGAAACCCCGCGGGTGGTGCGAGTGGAGACCTTGATGCACCAGACATACGCGCCATGGCGAGTTGGTGGCGAATGGTTCGACTTGAGTGGTGATCGCTACGACGAAGTACTGCGTACTGCGAGAAGTGTGATCGCGGACGTGACCGCAGGAATGGCCACCTTCGAGAAAGCAGGCGAGCTGGACAAGATTGCATCAACCGGCTCGGAACTTGTTGCCACACCTGAATCCAACGATCTCGTTCACCAAATCGCCGTCGCGACACTGGCTGAAGGCGTGATGAAGGCGGTGGAGGACCGAGCCATTGAGGCGCTTGCTTCTGCCCACGACCGCGGAGTCAATGTGGGGCGTTACATCACCTTCCAGATGAAAAAGCGCTCCGCCTCGTTCGACTCGGCACGATTCAAGAAGGACCACCCCGACCTCTACGGCGCCTTCGAGTCGAAGTCGCCGAGCTGGAGCCACAGCTTTATTCCAGTGAAACCCGTCAAGCTTGGCCTTGACGACAGCGTTGTCGACCCTGCTCTTCTTCAGCTCCGTGACGACATCTTCAACCTCGCCGACCAGGTGGAGGCAGGTGAAACCGCCGACGAGATGCACCGGAAGTGCCTTGAGATCCTTGCCTACCGAGCCCGCTATGACCTTGACGGAACTGCTGCTGTAGATGCTCTCAAGGCGCTCTGTGGCACAGCGCCAGGTATCGAGGGTGTCTGTACGTGGAAGCGATATGAGAGCGAGCGCTCAAGCTTCGATGCCGAGGCATTCCAGGAGCGGCACCCCGACCTCTGGCAGGAGTATCAGAAGCCTGAGACCACGAAGCCGGCGAACGTCCTGACTCGCGACCTCGGGTACCGCCTGTAACGAGGAGTACGTCGAGAGAGGCAGCCGGTGGCCCCGAGGATGGGATCAGAAGGCTGAGGTGCCGTTGTCGACGGATCGACGCACGTCCCGCAGGTTGCTGACGATCAGGTCACTGAGCGCTCGTGAGGGACGGCGCTTCGGTGGGATAGAGCGGAGCGCGACGACGACCGTTCTGACCGCGACCTGATCCCCGTACTCGTTGTTCAAGAAGTGACCCATCACGCGCATGGTTTCGACCTTAGGGTGACGGCCGTCTTCCCACTTCTGGAGGACGTCGTCCAGAAGCCTCGTCGCAAACGCCTTGAAGCTGATGGTGCGCCGCTCGATGAATTCGATGTCGTCCTCGTCGGGGAGATGGGCCAAGTCACTCGGCGTGTTCAGAATGCTGCCGACCGGGATGAGGGAGTCCCAGAACTCGACCGGTTGCACGATGAACAAGTTGACGGACATCGAGTCACGCTCAAATCGGACGAGCAGCGGCTCCTCCCCGTCGGGCATGTCCTCCGTAATCGGATGGAGGAACTTGCTGCGCCGCATCTTTAACGGGAGCCGATGAACAAGGCCGAGGTCGTCCTCGTTGAGGAGAGGACCAGCGGCTTTGACCTCGTCGGCGATCGCGGGGTGCGACGCGGCGATGGTCTTCACGATCATTTCCTTCGGTAGGGGCGGGGGGTTCATTAGAGGTACCCCCCCGCGTGCTCAGTGTCGTCAGGATCGCCGTAGAAACCGTCCTGCGTCAGCAGCTGGTTCATCCGCTCGACGAGAGCGCTCATGAGGGCGTTCACTGCGGCAGTCGCCGACATCACGCGCAGCACGTCGCCGAGAAACACGGCGTTGTCGACCTCGCGGGCGAGGCGACCCATCTCCCTCGCCATGTCCCGGGCGGCTCGACCGAGGCTAGGCCGAGCGGGAGGGGCAAAGGCGGTGCAGTCGCACGGCGATCCCCAGCTCATTGTCTCGATGTCATGTTCGTGTGCCGTCATTCGCACCCCTCTCCGCCACCACGGTGGCTATGAACCAATTCAAATACACCTCTGGGCGCAGACCGTCCAGCCCTGCGGAGGATAACGGCGCCCGGCCCGAATTGCAATCTCAACTAGATGAAATACAAATGAGGATCAGCCGGAGAGTTCCGCATGTGAACTCGAGGTCAGGTCATGAGGCGGACAGCAAGCTGGCCTGCCCACTGCTTCGCCGCAACGCTCTTCGCCTGACGCCTTTGGATCTTCCCGGATTGCTCCACGTAGGTCACGCAGCGTCCGAGCTGCCACCACGGCGCGTCAATGTCGAAGAAGTCCATTCTGTCGCGGTACCTGCGGTACAGGTCAGCTGCCGCGTCAAGTGATGCGATGAACTCATCTCCGTGTCGATCCGGACTTGCACTGTTGCTGGTGTTGACTGTGAGACCGTGGTGACCCTTGATGAGGTCGAACGGCGGCCTCGGCGAGAGGTTCCAGCCAACCTCGACGAGTTCTGACATGAGTCGTTGAGCAAGTGAACGCTTCACCGAGAGCAGATCTCGACTTTCACGGTGATCCGTGGACCCATGTTGGGCAAGGAGATGACCCGCTTGGTGCTCCGCTCTGTCAACCGATCGAGCTATCGGAACCCTTCGGCGTAAGGGTGATGCCGCGAGCACCGCTTCCGCGTCGCGTGACCACACAGAGTGTCGGTGGAGGAGTTCGAACGCAACCGCGAATATCGCTCCAATACCGAGAGCTGAAGTTGCAAGGCTCGCTGATCGGAGCTTAATTCGGTCCGAAGACTCGCCTGGGGCGATCTCGGGTCGGGCCGAGCACAACGCGCCCCAGAAGTTAGCCAAGAACGCCGCCGTACTGTCGTTGTTGAACTTGCCAAACTGTGCGTCGGCCGTAGCGGCTCGAATTGCGGTTTCCAGCTGAAGACTTGAGGTCACTTTTCTGGACCGGAGAGGTACATGGCTGAACTTGCGCTCGAAACTGTCGGCAATCGCTGGACTGCAAAGACTCACGAAGCGCTTTGTGAGGTCTCGGGGGGTGTCGTCCGA
>JAQCBM010000183.1 GCA_027729865.1 Actinomycetota bacterium | reverse complement strand
GCGTTGTTCTTGTAAGGGGACGTGTCGGTGTTCGCGTGCCCACGCTTGGTGATGCCGGCGACTTACGTTTGCGCCACCGGTCAGACCAACCCGAAGGCGTCGCTGACGTGCCTCGTCACAGTTGTGAGAGACTTTCGTATGGCTCGCATGAACTGGGAGAACGCGGCGAGAAGAGAACGCGTGACGCGCGCCGGGGGTGACCGAGTCGAGGCGGACCTTCACGGCCGGAACAAACCTGCCGGGAAGAAGAAATCGCGGGGCGCCCAGTCTTCTCGGAAAACCGCGCGCAAGAACGTCTGCCCAGTCGATGGGCTTCGCCATGCTTGGACGGAACCGGAAAGGCGCACTCACGACACAGCGGTGCGGCACTGCGCGCAGTGCGGCAAGCAGGAGTTGTTGGCAAGTTTCTTGAAAGTTCCAACCTCAGGGTGCTCGGGCGACCATGACTGGTCGCCCTGGAAACAGATTTCCATGTCCGTGTTTAAGTCGGTTTGCTTAAAGTGCGGTCGAATTCGCAAACGCGGGGCGCCACGGGTCAAGCGCAGACGTACGTGAGTAGTGCCACACGCGCGGTGGCATGCGTGTCCCGAGGCTGATTGGCCGAGCCCCTCCCTCGCGTTCCGCTGGGACAAAACTCCTCCGGTCGGAGTCAGGCGCGGACGGATACAGGTGAAGGACGGCGTTAGTTGTCCCACCGTGACACGCTTCAGCTAGGGTGCGGACGTGTTTCAGGTCCATTGCGACGGAGGCGTTCGCCAGTGATCCAGTTCGTGTCGACCTGCACTGACAGAAAGACGGTGTCACCAGCGATTCATGCCCGACACCTGACCGCCGCGACACCGAAAGGGCGAGCGGATGAGTGGGTCGCGGCGATCACACAACTGCCGGGTGAGCGGTCTGCGCGCGAAATCTACGCCGGCGAGATGGCGCGCGTGGCGGTCGCTGCCGCCGAGCGTGACAACCTTCGGCACCTCATCTGCTCAGCCGGGTACGGGCTAATCGAGGCGAACACTCGGATCGCGGGTTACTCGGCCACGTTTAACTCACCGCACGCCGATGAGGTCACCGGTGCACCGAAACAGGCGACCGCTCGGCGTGACTGGTGGAAGGCGTTGCGCCGATCGTTATCGGTTGGCGCTCCGGGCCTTGCCTCTCTCGGTCGTGAGGGTCCGATTCTTCTGGCGGCTTCTCCGACTTACCTCGATGCTATGTACGACGAAATTGCTGCGGGAATTGCCTCGGGTGCGAGGGTCATCGTGGTCACCTCTCGTCGCATCCGTGGCCAACTCGAAGACGTTCTCGTGCCCGTGACTGGTCGCATAAGCGGGGTCCTGGGAGGTTCCATGATGTCCATCAACCTTCGTGTTGCCGCCCGAATCATGGATGAACTCCCCGAAGGTCGGCTTAGCGTTGAGAATGCTCGAGAGGTTGTTGCGCGACTGACGGCTGATGCGCCGGTCGCCAAGAAGTTTGATCGTCGCCCTCTCTCAGATGATGAAGTAGTCGACTTCATCTTGCGTCAACTGGTTGAGGATCGCTCCTCGTCGCATTCGCGTCTTCTCCGCTTGCTGCGGAGTTCAGGATTCGCCTGTGAGCAGGCCAGGTTCAGGTCGTTGTATTCTCTCGCGAGCTCTTCGCTCCCCTCGGATCAGTAACGACGATGCGCTTCTTCTTTCCCGACAGCCAGGATCAGGTTGACCCTCACTTCGACTTCCTCACTGAGGAGCATCACGTCCACCGCATCCGGCAGCGTGATGACCGGTATGCCCACGAGGTACTCACCGAGCGTCCGTTTGATGGGCTGCTCATCTCTAAGGCGATCGTCGACGGCATCGGGAAGGGAACCGGCCACTACAACAACTCGGCGCGGGGTCGCCTGTACCGAGAGCAGGCACGACGATTCTTTCGTCTCCACGAGGAACATGCGGATGTCGTGATCATGGGGGATTGTGGGGCATTCAGTTACGTAGCGGAGGACGACCCCCCGGTGACACCCGCCGACCTCATCAACTTTTATCGGCAGACGGAACTCGACTGGGGTGTAAGCCCCGATCACATCGTCTTTGGGTTCGTGAGAGCAGGCGCAGACGCAGACGCCGACGATGTCGCCGAGTGGGAGCGCCGAATCGACATCACGGTGAACAATGCCGCTGAATTTCTCGACCTCCACGCACGGGAGAATTGTCAATTCGAACCGATTGCAGTAGCACACGGATGGTCGGCCGAGTCCTACGCGCGGTCGGTAGAACGCCTACAAACTCTCGGGTATCAGCGAATCGCGATGGGCGGCATGGTTCCACTCCGGACTGTCGACATACTCGCCGCCCTCAAGGAGGTGTCGGGAGTCAAACAGCCCGGGGTTGACCTTCACCTCCTTGGCGTCACACGGCCGGACGAGATGCAGACCTTCGCGTCGCTCGGCGTAACAAGTTTCGACAGCACCTCACCATTCCGTCAGGCCTTCAAGGATGCGACCGACAACTACTACGCCCCCGATACCACCTACGTGGCTGTCAAGGTGCCCCAAGTGGACGGCAACGCCGCACTCAAACGTCGGATCTCCTCCGGCGTCGTTGATCAACGCGCAGCCCAGACGGGAGAACGGACCTGCCTCGACCTACTCCGTCGCTACGACCGCGATGAGGCCAACTGCGAGGATGTACTTGATGCACTCCATGACTACAGCGAGTTAGCCGGCCTGAAACCCCGCCACGAGGAGTACCGGCGAACCCTCGGCGACCGTCCATGGAAATCGTGTCGCTGCGGGATTTGCGAGACCGTCGGCATTGAGGTGATCATCTTCCGCGGTTCGGAACGCAATAAACGGCGCGGCTTCCACAACCTTGCGGTCTTCCGGCAATGGATCGCCGCACTTGGATTCAGGTCGATGAGACCCACCCCTGACGGAGCACGAGCATGACCTCAACACTTCGACTGCCGGCCCTCGCGACCGAACAGTCGCCCGGCAAAATCCTCTACCAGTTCGCGGTCGACGGCAAGCAACTCGACCGGTTCGCTGCCGTGTCTCGCATCCATCGCAATTCTGAGCAACGTGTGCAGGGGTACCAACGACCCGAGGCGCGCAAGCACATCCGAGCAATCCAGAAGTACATCGAGTCCGAATCACCGATGATCCCGAACGGCATCGTGATCGCGTTCGATGCCCGCGTCACCTTCGAACCGGCGGACGCGGCGACTGGACACATCGGGTTTGGTCACTTGTCTATCCCTCTCGACCAGTCAGATCTTCCGGGATGGATCGTCGACGGTCAACAGCGGACCGCGGCGGTTCGCGAAGCTGAGGTTCCAGAGTTCAACATTCTCGCGACCGCTTTCATCACGGACAGTGCCGCCGAGCAACGTGAACAGTTCATCCTCGTGAACTCGACCAAACCACTCCCCAAGAGCCTCATTCACGAATTGCTGCCTGGTACTGACACGCTGCTCCCGCCCGCTCTCGCACGACGGAAGATCTCAACCGCTCTGCTCGAGGAACTCAACCGTGATCCGGCGTCACCGTTTCACTGGCGGATCCAGACACCGACGAACCCGGACGGCGTAATTAAGGACAACAGCGTCCTGAAGATGCTCGATAACTCGATTACCGACGGCTACCTGTACATGTATCGAGACCCGATTGACGGAAGCGGTGACCTGTCGGCGATGGCTGGGGTCGTGAACGCCTATTGGTCTGCCGTTCAGCGGGTCTTCCCGGCGGAGTGGTATTCGGTGCCGCGGCGTTCGCGGCTGGTTCATGGAGCTGGCATCGTCGCGATGGGGTACCTCATGGACGCCATCGCGGATCGACTTCACCCCGACGGGACGGGCGACACTGAACGTTACGAAATAGAACTGCGGCGAATTAGTGGCGACTGCCGGTGGATGCGAGGCGAGTGGCAACTGCCCAATGGAGAACGGCGCCAATGGAATCATTTCCAGAACATCGGCCGCGACATTCAGGCCCTCGCTGATCACATTCTCGCGCTTTACCGCGGTTCAATTGATAACGAATAAGGCCTTGTTCGACGCCCACTGGTCAACGTAGTTTCCGGGGGTGGAGTCGCGGGCAGAACTCGAACAAGTTCTGCTCCTCCAAGTGGAGAGTCGCGAGACACTCGGTGGGGCACTCGCGCGCAGACTCTTCGATGCAATCGAGAGAGTGCTGCAATCGCCGAGATACAGCCTCGACGCTGCGGTTCTGATCCGGCAGGCCGTTCGCCACGTCTCCGAGGCGGCATCCAACGAGTGGGATCTGATCGAATCCCTACCCATCGCGGGAGAGTTGATTCGGGCCATCGAACCGTCAACGTGGACCCGCGTTGCTGTTGCTATCGATGCATCGCGATCCGTTGTCTCGGCCCCACCATGGAGACCGGACTGGCTTGCAGAACCTGACATCGTCCGCCTCGATCAAGCCAGTGCTGCCGGTTCGCCCAACGGACAACGGGCTTCACACGCCGAGGTTGATGCAGACCCGATCTTCACCCAGGTCACGACCTACCCGCGTTATCGCGGTCGGGGGCAACAGGCTGCGGTTCGCGCGGCATTGACGATGCCCCCAGGGGACACCTTGATCGTGTCCCTGCCTACCGGTACCGGCAAGACCGAAATCGCCTTGACACTGGCCGAGGGTTCGACCGGTGCGACGACGGTAATTGTGGTGCCCACGACCGCCCTTGCACTCGATATGGAGCGTCGAATTCGCGCGACTCTCAGTAGAGAGAATCCAAAGTTGGCCGACGTCCCGTTCGCTTGGCATGCGGGAACAAAGCGCCAAGACCGCGACACGATGGAA
>JAQCBM010000182.1 GCA_027729865.1 Actinomycetota bacterium | reverse complement strand
GTTTTCTGGCATCGGCCGTGGGATCGCTGCTGTGTGGGGAGCCCTCGCGCTCGTAGTCGGCACTGTCGCCCGTGGCATCGGTCGGGGTGCGCGAGATCTGGACCCCGAGCACCGTCGTGACGGACTGGGACTGGCACTCATCGCCGCTGCGGTAGTGGTAGCTGCAGCCACCTGGTTCCGGGTGGATGGCTGGTTCATCGCATGGTCCGGGGCGATTGCCACCACATTCCTTGGGGCCCTGTCCTGGATGGCACCGCTGATCTTGCTCGCGCTGGCCTGGCGATTCCTTCGTCACCCGGACCAGAACGCCACCACCGGTCGGTTGGTCATCGGCGCTGGTGCGGTGATTGTGGGAATCGTCGGTATTTGGCATCTCACCCAAGCGCATCCCACTCCTTCCAGCGGCGGCAGCGCAATGGATGCAGCCGGAGGCGTTATCGGTTGGATCGGCACCGCACCCGTGGTTGCGGCTGTGGGTCCGATCGTGAGCGGGATCGTGCTGGGGATAGTTGCGTTCTTCGGCATCTTGGTTGTGACGGGCACGTCCGTGCAGGCACTGCGCGGGTATGTGGTGAGTTGGTGGCAATCCCTGCGGGGTGCGGCAACGCTCCTTGTGCCACCGGACCCGCGCGACCTCGAGTCGGGTAACGAGGAACAAGACAACGATGACGACGTCGAACTCGAACTGCCCGGCCATGGACAAGACCTGATGGATGGTGCGGGCGTGGCGACTGTGGTGCCGGATCTGCGCGATGCCGACGTATTACGCGATGCGCCGCTGGTAGGCGACGAGCCGTTTGCTACGCCCCTCGCGATTCATGACGAGCGAGACGACGAACGCCCCGCGGCCGGTTTGCTCGTGCCCGCGGGCTCAGTTGCCGACGATGATCAGCCGACCGACATCATCGCGGTCGTGGGTGCGGACGACGACACCCAAGCGATAGCACCTGTGGTCGCCGATGAGGACACCGTGGCTTTGCCTCCGGTAATTGAAGCCCCCTCGAACGTGGCCTCGTCACCGTCAATTGATCCGGTTCCCGAAGGCTCACCCACGCAACTCCCTGTGATGGCAAGCGGCCGGTATGGGCTACCGAAGGCAGACCTGCTTAAAGCAGGAGCCGGTCACAAGAAGGCCACCCCGGTCAACGATCAGGTTGTCAAGGCACTGCGTGAGGTCCTCGACCAGTTCGGCATCGACGCTGAGGTGTCAGGGTTTCTGCGCGGTCCCACCGTCACGCGTTACGAGATCGAACTCGGGCCGAGCGTGAAGGTCGAACGCGTCACAGCCTTGAGCAAGAACATCGCCTACGCCGTAGCGAGCGCCGATGTACGCATCTTGAGTCCGATCCCAGGCAAGAAGGCCATCGGCATCGAGATTCCCAACACCGACCGCGAACTTGTAGCCGTGGGCGATGTCCTCCGGAGTTCGTCTGCTGCGGCCGATCAGCACCCCATGGTCGTCGCCCTCGGTAAGGATGTTGAAGGCGAATTCGTGGTGGCGAATCTCGCGAAGATGCCACACATCCTGGTTGCGGGCGCAACCGGCGCGGGTAAGTCCAGTTGCATTAACTCACTGATCACCTCGATCTTGATGCGTGCAACCCCTGATGAAGTGCGGATGATCCTGGTGGATCCCAAGCGCGTGGAACTGAGCATCTACGAGGGTGTTCCCCACTTGATCACACCGATCATCACCAATCCGAAGAAGGCCGCCGACGCCCTGGCGTGGGTGGTGGCCGAGATGGACAAGCGTTACGACGATCTCGCGCACTTCGGGTTCCGTCATGTGGATGACTTCAATGCTGCGGTGCGTGCAGGCAAGGTCAAGCCACCTGCAGGAAGTCAGCGCGTCTTGCGCCCCTACCCCTACCTGCTGGTGATCGTGGACGAATTGGCCGACCTGATGATGGTTGCCCCGCGAGACGTCGAGGACTCGATCGTGCGCATTACCCAACTTGCGCGTGCGGCGGGTATCCACCTGGTGTTGGCGACTCAGCGTCCGAGCGTGGACGTGGTGACGGGGTTGATCAAGGCGAACGTTCCCTCTCGGCTTGCCTTCGCGACCTCGAGCCTTGCTGATTCGCGAGTGATCTTGGATCAGCCTGGAGCGGAGAAACTCGTGGGACAAGGCGATGGACTGTTCTTGCCCATGGGTGCCAACAAGCCGGTGCGTATCCAGGGTGCTTTCGTGGCTGAGAAGGAGATCCGCGGGATCGTCCAGCACTGCAAGGACCAGGCCGAGGCTCGTTATCTCACCGAGGTGACCTCGCCGGCGGCAGCCAAAAAGGAGATCGACGAGGACATCGGCGATGACCTCGACGTATTGCTCCAGGCGGTTGAACTGGTCGTGAGCACCCAATTCGGCTCGACGTCCATGCTCCAGCGCAAGCTTCGGGTGGGCTTCGCCAAGGCCGGCCGGTTGATGGACTTGATGGAATCCCGCGGCGTGGTAGGGCCCAGCGAGGGTTCCAAGGCGCGCGAGGTGTTGGTGAAGGCCGACGGCCTCCCCGGAGTCCTCGCCAGCATCCGGGGCAACTGAACCAGCTGTCCATTGCCCAGGAGCCCTCAGAAGCGATGCGAAAACCGCTTGTGCGTAGAGGCAGGAGATGGGATCCTGCCGCTGAGACCACCCACTCACACGCACCCCGAAGCGGAGCAGCCATATGGTCGGTGAGCGCTTAGCCGCTGCCAGGATCTCGCGCGGGCTGAGCGTGGAGGACGTCGCCGACGCCACGAAGTTGCGACCACTCATCATCGAGTCGATCGAAGCCGGCGATTATGCGGTCTGCGGAGGGGAGGCATATGTGATCGGCCACCTGCGAATGATCGCCGATGTGGTGGGCCTGGACAGCGACGACCTCATCGACGAGTACCGAGGCCGTTGACTCAAGGGGCGTTCCGTAGGCTCCATGCGTGCCCGACGCTTCAGCCGTAGCGGATTCTGTATCCGAAGCGCACCCTAAGAAAGTTGCGATCGTCACTTTGGGCTGTGCGCGCAACGAGGTGGATTCCGAAGAACTCGCCGGCCGGCTTGGCGAGCAGGGGTGGTTGCTGGTCGACGACGCCGACGCCGCCGACGCCGTCCTAGTCAATACCTGCGGATTCATTGAGGCCGCGAAGAAGGAATCGATCGACACCGTGCTTGCCGCGTCGCATGGCTCGGCACCGGTCGTTGCCGTCGGTTGCTTGGCCGAGCGCTACGGGAATGAGTTGGCCAGTGTCTTGCCGGAGGCCAGCGCAGTGCTGGGGTTTGACTCCTATCCGCAGATCGGCGAGCGACTCGATGCGGTCCTTGCTGGCGAGCAGTTGCCCGCGCACGATCCGGTGGATCGGCGAACGTTGCTGCCTATCTCGCCGGTGGAACGGAAGAAGGATCCGCACGGGTGGACACCTCCTGTTCCGCGCATCCGCTTGGTTAGCGGACCCGCTGCCTCGGTGAAACTTGCAACCGGGTGCGATCGACGCTGCACGTTTTGCGCGATTCCGAAGTTCCGCGGCTCCTTCGTGTCGCGGACGCCGCCAGAGATCACCTCGGAGATCGGGGAGATGGTGGCCAGCGGTGTTCGCGAAGTCATCTTGGTGTCCGAGAACACCACGTCGTATGGCAAGGACCTGGGCGACATGCGCCTTCTGGAAACCGTGCTGCCGGAGTTCGCGGCCGGCACCGGGGTGGACCGCATTCGCTTGTCGTATCTGCAGCCGGCGGAAATGCGGCCGGGTTTGATCGCTGCGATTGCTGGCACCCCTGCGGTTGCTGACTACTTCGATCTGAGCTTCCAGCACGCGAGCCCTCGGGTGTTGCGTTCCATGCGCAGGTTCGGTGGCACGGAGGACTTCTTGGAACTCATCGAAGCGATTCGTTCGATCGCGCCGGAGGCTGGCATCCGCAGCAACGTGATCGTCGGGTTCCCGGGTGAGACCGACGACGACGTTGATGAACTCGCAGTCTTCTTGGAAGCGGCGCGACTCGACGCGGTGGGGGTCTTCGCCTATTCCGACGAAGACGGCACCGAAGCCGAAAAACTTCCAGACAAGGTCGAGCCGCACGACATCGAGGGCAGGCGAGCGCGGATAGCGGACCTGGTCGAGGAACTCATGGCCCAGCGAGCTGCCGAACGCATCGGTGAGCGCGTGCGCGTGCTGATCGAGTCGATTGACGATGAAGGCCCCGTGGGTCGAGCGGGACACCAAGGTCCTGACGATGGTTCTTGCACGATCGTGGGGGATCGGTCGACCACTGCGGACTTGTCTGTGGGTGATTGGGTCGAGGGTGAGGTTGTGGAGTCCGAAGGCGTTGACCTATGGGTTCGAGTGTGATCACGTGCGTGTCACCTGGAACTTGCCCAACGCGCTGACCCTGGCTCGACTCGCCGCGGTGCCGGTCGTGGGTGTCCTGCTGTTTCTGCAGACACCGCTCACCCGAGATTTCGCAGCGGTGCTGTTCGTTGCTGCCGCCATCACCGATTTCGTTGATGGCGCGATAGCCCGCAAGCGCGGGATCACCACCGACTTCGGTGCCCTGCTGGATCCGATCGCAGATAAGGCGCTGATCACCGTTGCACTGGTGGGGCTGTCTGCCTTGGGTGATGTCCCGTGGTGGGTCACGATCGTCATATTGGTCCGTGAGTTCGGTGTGACCGCTTTGCGACTTGCGGTGCTGCGACGTGGCGTCATTCCAGCATCGCGCGGAGGCAAGGCGAAGACGCTCGCCCAAATCATCGCTATCGCGATGTTCCTTGCTGTGGGACCACCGTGGTGGGTCACGATCGCGTCGGTGGTGATGGGTATCGCGGTGGTGTTGACCGTGGT
>JAQCBM010000181.1 GCA_027729865.1 Actinomycetota bacterium | reverse complement strand
CGCTGCGGCCGATCGACTCCCCCGTCCGATTTCGTTCGTCACGTTCGATTCGGCACAGATCCCGATGGCGATGTCACTCGGGTTTGACGTGATCTCGGCCTGAGGCGGCATCGCCTCACACACCCGAGCGACGTTGATTCCGCCTATCATCTCAGGCAGAAGCGCAGAAGGGAGCAGGATGAAGGCGGTGATTTTGGCAGGCGGGCTTGGTACACGTATCTCGGAAGAAACCCATCTTCGCCCCAAGCCGATGATCGAAGTCGGTGGATCCCCCATCCTCTGGCACATCCTCAAGCTCTATTCGCATCATGGGGTCTCCGATTTCGTGGTGTGCTGCGGATATCGCGGCTACGTCATCAAGGAATACTTCGCCAACTACTTCCTGCACATGTCCGATGTCACCTTCGACATGTCTGACAACTCGATGCGGGTACACCACAAGCATGCGGAACCTTGGAAGGTCACTCTTGTGGATACTGGCGATGACAATCTGACCGGTGGACGACTCAAGCGGGTGGCAGAGTTCCTCGACACCGACGAACCGTTCTGTTTCACATACGGCGACGGATTGTCGAACATCGACATTGCGGACGAAATTCGCTTCCACCGCAATCACGGGAAACTCGCAACGGTGGCCTCGGTGGTTCCGCCCGGTCGATATGGCGCACTCGACGCAGAGAATGGACGAGTGAGAGGTTTCGTCGAGAAACCCCGCGGAGACGGTGGCAGGATCAACGGAGGTTTCTTCATCCTGCAACCAGACGTTCTCGACTACATTGAAGGAGATGACACCAGTTGGGAGGGCTCTCCTCTTCAGCAGCTGGCAGCAGATAACCAGTTGATGGCCTACGAGCACGATGGATTTTGGCAACCAATGGACACGCTTCGAGACAAGAACATGCTCGAAGAGCTCTGGCAATCCGGCCAAGCTCCGTGGAAAGTCTGGTAGCGAAGTCCGTGAAACTTGACCCGAGTTTCTGGAACGACAAGAGAGTTCTTCTTACTGGACATACTGGATTCAAAGGGTCCTGGCTCTCACTTCTGCTGGCGAGAATGGGATCAGAGGTAACCGGACTCTCTCTGAGCCCACCCTCCAAACCGAACCTCTTCGAACTTGCTGGTGTACAGAAGAGCCTGTCGTCTCAGTACATCGCCGACATCAACGACTACGCGAAGGTCAAGAACGTCTTTCTCGACACGAAGCCTGACGTCGTCATTCACCTCGCCGCCCAGTCTCTCGTTCGGAGGAGTTACGCCTCACCGATCGAGACCTTCTCGACGAATGTTCTCGGGACGGTTCACGTACTCGAGGCTGTTCGGATGGCTCAACCGCAGGTGGCTCTGTTTGCGACGACCGACAAGGTGTACTCCCAGTTGGGCACCAGACAACCCTTCCGCGAGACCGACCCCCTCGGCGGTCACGACCCGTACAGCGCGAGCAAAGCAGCCTGCGAAATCGCAGTCGAATCACTGAGGAAATCGCTCTTGTCCGAAGCTTCAACCAAGGTGGCGACTGCGCGAGCAGGAAACGTGATCGGAGGTGGCGACTGGGCTGAGGATCGTCTCCTGCCGGATGCGATCAGGGCCTGGTCGAGTGGAGATGTGTTGACGGTGCGAAACCCCGATTCAGTTCGACCGTGGCAACACGTGCTCGATTGCCTGGCGGGGTACCTGGTTCTTGTGCAGGGTTTGTGGGACGGGACAGTCGAGCAAGGGGCTTACAACTTCGGCCCGCGCAATGGGGATGACAGTACCGTCAGCAAAACAGTGGAGCTCGCACAAACAGTGTGGGGAGACAAAGCTCAGGTTGACTGGCAATCGCGTCAGGTTGGACCACACGAGTCCACGACGCTCCTTCTCAACACCGATAAAGCGACAACGACCCTAGGGATCGAACCACGCTGGACTCATGAGGATGCTGTGACGCGCACCATTCGTTGGTACCGAGGTTTCTACCAAGGGCTTGCGCCGAGAGACTTGTGCGAGGAAGACTTTGCCGAGTTTGGATTGTCCAAATGACAGCGTCAGAAAATCTGATCCTCGAGCCGTTGCGGATTCCCGGGCTTCACAGGCTTCAAACCAAGCCGTTCATGGACGAGAGAGGATCCTTCGGCCGCGTGTTTTGTGCTGAAGTGCTCCGCATGGTCGGCTGGGAGTGGCCGGTTAGTCAGATCAACCTCTCACGCACGACCTCAAGAGGAACAGTGCGGGGTGTGCACTTTCAACGGCCCCCCTTCACCGATGCGAAAATCGTTTATTGCATGCGGGGAGAGGTCTTCGATGTTGCCGTCGACCTTCGAGCCGGCTCGCCTACCTTTCTCCAGTGGCACGGAGAGCTGCTTTCGGCCGAAGAAGGTACTGCGCTGATCATTCCTAAGGGATGCGCCCATGGGTTTCAGACGATGACCGACGACTGCGAACTCCTCTATGTGCACAGCGAGCCGTTCCGTTCGGATCACGACGCTGGGTTCTCTCCGACGGATCCGCGTCTCGCGATCAAGTGGCCCTTACCGATCAGTGTTCTTTCGGCTAGAGATTTTTCCCAGCCACACATCGAACCCACCTTTGATGGGCTGACGCCATGAAATGTCGTCATTGCGAGACGCCTCTTGAGCACATTTTCGTGGATCTGGGCTTCGCTCCTCCATCGAACGCGTACCTGACCAAGGAAGATCTCTCGAAGCCTGAGGTCTACTACCCACTCCGAGTATTGGTCTGTGATCAGTGCTGGCTCGTTCAAACAGAGGATTACGCGCACGCTGAAGATCTGTTCAACAACGACTACGCCTACTTCTCAAGTACGTCGTCAACCTGGCTCGAACATTCGCGTCGCTACAGCGAAATGATTGTCAAGCGACTCGGCCTCAACGACAAGAGCTTTGTAGTAGAGGTTGCCTCGAACGACGGCTACCTACTGCGCAACTTTGTTGCCGCCAAGGTTCCGTGCCTTGGTGTCGAACCGACGGCAAGCACCGCCGAAGTCGCAGAAGAGCAGGGCATCCCGGTCATTCGACGCTTCTTCAATGAAGACCTCGCCGGCGAAATCTCTGCCGAGTACGGCAAAGCAAACCTCATCATTGGCAACAACGTTTACGCCCATGTGCCTGATATCAACGGGTTCACTAGGGCAATTGCGTCGCTTCTTAAACCAGACGGCGTCGTTACACTGGAGTTCCCTCACCTCCTGAACCTCATTGAAGAGACCCAGTTCGACACGATCTACCACGAGCACTATTCGTACCTGAGCCTCGGCAGTGTCCGAACAATCTTTGGAAAGTTCGGCCTACGTGTTTGGGATGTCGAAAAGATCCCAACACACGGAGGCAGTCTCCGTGTCTACGGTTGCCTGATGTCCTCTAGGTTCGAGTCATCCGCAAAGGTTCAGCAAGTTGAACAAGAAGAGATTGAGTCGGGTCTTGGCCGAGCCGAGGCCTACGCGAGATTTCAAAAACTCGTCGAAGAGAAGGCTGAGGCCGCAGCCCGATTCTTCCTCGACGAACTCAAGGGCTCTCGCTTTGTCGCGGGATATGGGGCACCGGCAAAGGCAAACACGCTCCTTAACTATTGTGGAATCAAGCCGCTTCTCTTACCCTTCGTGAGCGACGCTTCAACATCTAAGCAAGGAAAATTTATGCCCGGGAGTCACATCCCAATCCAAACTCCTCAGTACCTCGTCGAGCAGTCTCCTGACTCCATCGTTATCTTTCCGTGGAACATCGCCGCCGAAATTCGGGCGGAGTTGGCGCCTCAGGTAGGGCACTCCACCAGGTTTGTTTCATTGCTTGGCCCGAATGCATTCGAATGAAGGTCCTTCTCACCGGTGCCAGCGGATTTGTTGGACAGCATCTTCTTGGCGACCTCCTCGGTCGGGGTGCAGACGTGAGAGCGGTCGTGCGAGATTCGAGCCACCGCCCAATCAAGTTGTCGCACCAGAGACTTGAAATCGTTGAGACTTCCAACCTCTTCGAGGAATCATCAGAAGGGCTGAAACGACTCGTCAGCGATTGCGATGTTCTTGTCCATGCCGCATGGGCCGTAGATCCACCCGAGTACCTCTCATCCATTGCCAATGTTGAGTGCCTCACCGGATCGCTGCGCCTGGCAGAGGCGTTCGTAGCCTGCGGAGGAAGGCGCTTCGTTGGAATTGGCACATGCTTCGAATACGACCTATCCAGCGGGCCCGTTACCGTCGACTGCAATCTTCGTCCTGCGACTCTTTATGGAGCCTGCAAAGCATCGCTCTACCTCACTCTTGACAAATTGTTCGAGGTAACATCTCGCGAATTCCTCTGGTGTCGCCTGTTCTACCTAACGGGTCCAGGCGAGCACCCGCAGCGGTTGATTCCCTATCTACATCGGCAACTTTCGACGGGTGAACCAGCGCACCTGGGGCCTGGCCACGCAATTCGTGACTACGTAGACGTGAGAGTCGCGGCGGCTCAGATCGCGGACTTGACAATGGGTGCGGCAGTTGGCCCGAGGAACGTGTCGTCGGGAAGACCAACCACGATTCGGGCACTCGCTGAAGCGGTCGCTGACGTCTATGGTCGACGCGATCTCTTGTTCTTTGCGTCCGGTGACAATGGCGACTCTCTTCCTGATGTCGTCGCGAGTGCTGACTAGGTAGCCGCGAAGATGCTCCCACTCTTCCAACAGAAAGCCTTGCCCGTCCTGCAGAATCGAACGTTCCCGTCCGAGCGTGAGGCGAGAACCGGTCCCGTCGGCGACATTTGCTTGGAACAAGACCCCGACTTCGGATTCGTCTTCAACGCGTCATTCTTTCCGGAGCTTGTTCACTATGACCACACCTACTCAAACGAGCAGGC
>JAQCBM010000001.1 GCA_027729865.1 Actinomycetota bacterium | reverse complement strand
TGGCGGGTGGCCGAGGTTGTGCACGCGGGCCACGGCTTCTTGACCGCGGTAGCAGCCCTTGGCCAGGTGCACGCCCGGTCCGATCCAGCCGACTTCGTGCGGCAGCGTTCGGTGGTCAGTTTCGAAACCCATGCGGGGAACGGCTGCAGCTACGCGTAGTGCGTTCCATGCCCACGTCCCGGCCTGCGAATCGAATGACGCGAGACGCTCCGCAAGTTGCTCGCGCGGAATGATCACCTCACGACCATCGAACGAATCCGGGCGCTGCGGTACGTACTTGTCAGCACCGCCGCCCTTGTCCGAACCTGCGTCAACCGTGCCGGTGCCGGCGAAGTCGGCGGGCACCAGCCAGGTAGCGAAGGCCGGATCGATCGCGTGCACCGGCTCCCAAACCACGGCGTATTGCGCGCTCTCGTCCACGATCTCCACGCGCATCATGAACTTCATCGACTCCAGATAAGCGACGAGATCCGCCGACGTTCCCGGTGCGCAGATGATCCACGCGGAGTAGTCGTCGTCGACGATATGGAGTTCGTGTTCCACATGTCCATGCGGACTCAAGATCAACGCCAGACTCGAAGCTCCTGGGAGCAGACCTTCGAGATGTTGCGTGGTGAGGCTGTGCAACCAGGTCAGACGATCAGGGCCGGTAACTCGAACCACACCGAAGTGCGAGAGATCCACCGCAGCCGAACCGTCCGCGAGTGCGCGCTGCTCACGCAACGGGTCGCCGTAATGCCAGGCCACGCCTTCATCGACGTCGCCTTGGGGCGCGGGAACAGCAGCGGCGCTCACGCGTCCTCGATCGGTTCGCGCCCGGCACCGGGTTTGTTTGCGCACGACGCGCAGCGACCATGGATGGATACATGTGAGATATCAGTCTGGAAGCCGTAGGTCTCCTGCAGATCTCCCGCGAATGCATCGGCAACGGCAGCGGGCACGCTCTGCACCTCACCGCAACTGTCGCAAACCAAATGAATGTGCACGTGCTCATCGATCGCGTGATACGTGGGCGCACCGTGACCGATGTGCGCGTGCGTGACGAGTCCGACCGCTTCGAGCACTTCGAGGGTTCGATAAATCGTTGAGAGGTTCACGCCTGATGCGGTGTGCTGAACCTCGGTGAGGATCTCCTCGGGTGTCCCGTGACGAAGGGTCTCGACCGCTTCGAGCACCAACTGACGTTGCGGAGTGATGCGAAAGCCGTGCTCGCGAAGGCGCTGCTCCCAGTCCTCGGCCATCGTCAGTTCCTTAGTGATCGGCTTGCTCGTCGGTCGATGCATCGACCGGTGCGTCTTCGCGAACTAGTGAGGCCGCCAGATGATTCTGTAGCGGTTCGCCCATGGCCGCCATGTCGAACGTCCACAGCAACTTCCCGTCGACCAATCCGTAGAGCCGCTCGCCTTCGGTGTACTCCTTGGCGCTGTTCGTGCGCATGACGGCGTCCGTGCGCATCGTCGCGCGGGCGCCGGTGATCGTGGCGTTCTCCAGCCCGGTCACTTCCACCGAGCCGTACCAAATCTCCGCGAAGCCGGTGGGGTGGTCCAGGGTCACCTCGAAGCCGTTCTCCGGGCGCGGGCGCCAGAACCCAGTTTCGGTGGCAAGGGGGCGCAC
Source organism: Actinomycetota bacterium (assembly GCA_027729865.1). GTDB lineage: Bacteria > Actinomycetota > Actinomycetes > S36-B12 > S36-B12 > S36-B12. The sequence goes on along the minus strand of JAQCBM010000001.1, from coordinate 25,172 downwards.
CTGGTTGCCGTCGTCGTCCAATAGCCAGCTACGCGACCAATAGGACAGGAAAGGGCGACCGTCGGTGGAGAAAGACACCTCTTGACCGAAGCGGAAATCCTCGATCGTGGGGTATTGGCCGGTGCCCACTCCCACCCAGCGACCGATCAGCCAGGACAGGTGGGCCAACTCATCGGGCAGTCCGGCAACCATTCCTAGCTCTGACCCTTGAAGAGTTTGTAGACCACGTAGAAGGAGAACCAACCGGCGGCGGCGATCGCGATCACGAGCAGGCCGGTGTAGAAGATCTCAAGCATGACAGCAATCTACCGGCTCACTACCGGTTCAGTGATTCGCGTCAAGTACCTGCGCCAGTGCGGCAAGAACATCCGCGGTGCGCGGCTGTCCGCCGGCACGTAGGACCTCCTGACCCCGGGCATCGAGGAAGACCACCGTGGGTGTCGATTCGATACCCCAGGCTCGGGTCACATTCAGGTGATCGTCGGCATCTATTTCGATGAGTTCGATGCCATCGACGGTCGTGACGAGATCTTCGACAACATGGCGCAATGTTCGCCGCGTAGCACGACACGGCTGACAGAAGGCACTGGAGAACTGCACGATTGTTGCTGTTGCTCCGAGGGAAGAGTCTGCGGGCAGCGGTCGCATCACGAAGATGCGTAACCGGTCGCCCATTTGCCGATGCGCTCCATCGTCTGGATATCGACGGTGGACTCAGCGTGCGCGAAGCCGGGCACGATGATCACTTCGGCGCGCGAATTGCCGGCTTCCTCGGCAGCGCGTTCGAGAACCCGCGCGTGCTCAACCGGGAAATAGTGATCGATATCGCCGTGCACCACCAGGAGCGGGAAGTCACCCATACGCCGAACGCTGTCTTCCGGTGACCACGGCGGTGGTTCCGGCCAGGGGGTCGACGTCAGTCGAACACCGCGAGAACGCAGTAAGGCACGACCAGCTGGATTCTCGATGAGCCGGTGGACCAAACGCATCACCTTGGTGCCGCGGTAGAACCAGAAGCCGGGGGCGCTCACGCTCACCACGGCATCGGGTCGATGCTCGGGGGCGTGGATGCTGCCCGGTGCAAGTGCGCCTTGGCGCAAGACCACGGAGCCACCCATTGAGAAGCCCACCGTGATGACTGAGCGAGCGCCGGTGTGCGTGCGAACGTGACCAACAGCGGCATCGACGTCGAGTACTTCATCCATGCCAACGGTGCACAAGCCGGTCGACTGCCCGTGTCCACGCTGATCGATGGATAGAACGTCGCCGAATTTCGACAGATGCGCCTGAACCGCCTGGACCCGAGGTTCGCGCCAACTGCCGGTGAAGCCGTGGGCTAGAACGAAAGCCAAGCCACGTGCGGCACCCGATCGACCGGGAACCCACCCGGCGCTGAGGGTTTCGCCATCGACCGTGAGAAGAGAGGTCTCCTCGGGCCGGAAGTCAGCCGGTGGGTGATCGAGCGCGAACTCGGACTTCTTGTGGGTCAGCGCCATGCGCCCATTCTGGCCGAACGGCCTACCGCGTACCCTTTCCCCTGATCGATTCGGGTTACCCGCGTACGTGGGGACCTGCCTAGGCAGATACGGCAGGAGGCGCTATGCGACTGATCCTGCTGACCCGCGCGATGGAGTCCTCCGCCGAGGTTCTCCCCTCCTTGGCGCTTCTGGCCCACCACGTACGGATCATGGCCGCCGAACCGACCGCTCTCCTGGCTGCACCTGAAGCCGACGCGCTGCTGGTGGACGGCCGCCGTGACCTCCCAGCGGTGCGGGGCCTCACCCGCCTCCTGCGGCAAACCGGGGTGGGGATCCCGGTCATCGTGGTCACCACCGAGGGCGGGTTGCCCGCCATCCAGTGGGACTGGGGAATGGACGAGATCCTGGTCGACACCACTTCCCCGGCCGAGGTTGAGGCGCGGCTCCGACTCGCCGTTTCCCGCAACGGACAAACGTCGGGCAGCACCACTCCGGATGAGCCCGAGGAAATCCGCTCGGGTGATCTGCATATCGACGAAGCCAGCTACAGCGCTCGCCTGCGCGGACGCAGCCTGGATCTCACATTCAAAGAATTCGAACTGCTGAAGTTCCTGGCCCACCACCCGGGCCGTGTTTTCACCCGCGCGGTTTTGCTACAGGAAGTGTGGGGTTACGACTACTTCGGTGGCACGCGTACCGTGGACGTTCATGTGCGCCGCCTGCGCGCGAAACTCGGACCGGAGTACGAGGCACTGATCGGCACCGTTCGCAACGTCGGCTACCGGTTCGTTCCCGAACGGGCCGATGCGCAGACCATCGCCACCTTGGATGAACACGCAACCGCCGACGTCACCGAACAGGCGTAGCACCATGAGCGAGATCTCGCTCTCCACCCTCGATCATCTGGACCACTCGCAGGTTCACGAACTGCAAGACCTGCTGTCCGCCGCAACGGAATCCGACGGCGTGCGTCCGTTGAGTGAACACGTGTGGCTACACGTCATTCATGGTGGTGACGAGGAATCCACGCACCTGTTGGCGCGCGGACCATCCGGAGACCTCATTGGATATGCGCACCTGGACACAACAGATGCAGTCGAAGGGCCCAGCGCCGAACTCGTGGTGCATCCGCAACATCGACAGCGCGGTGTGGGTCGCGAACTGGTGACGTCTCTCTTGGGAATCGCTGATGGGCGTTTGCGGCTATGGGCACATGGAGAACACATCGCCGCGACCAAACTCGCACAAGCGTTGAAATTCGAAAGACACCGAACGCTGTGGCAGATGCGTCGCTCACTGCACGCATCCCTTCCCGAAGCGCGGTTTCCCGCAGGAATCGATATCACCACGTTCGAGGTGGGCGTCGACGAACAGCCGGTTCTAACGCTGAATGCGCAGGCTTTCGCGCAATTACCCGACCAGGGATCGTGGACGCTCGAAGACCTGCAACTGAGAGAGAAGGAAGCGTGGTTCGATCCCGCGGGATTCCTGCTGGCGTGGGACGAGAACCGAGAGCTCGCCGGATTCCACTGGACCAAGGTGCATGGTGCGCACCGCCATGTGGGTCACGAGCATGTGGGTCATGAGCACGGAACCGGGCTCCACCAGCAGGCTCACACCCACGAAGCAATCGGCGAGGTGTACGTGCTGGCGGTTGCCCCCAACTGGCAGGGCACGGGTCTGGGACGCTCTCTCACCCTTGCGGGGCTGCATCACCTCAGGCGCTTGGGTCTGGACCAGGTCATGTTGTTCGTCAATGCTTCCAACTTGGCCGCGATCCGCCTCTACGAGTCCCTGGGGTTCGTCCGCTGGGATACGGATGTCATGTACCGGTCAGGAGTCTGAACGTCGGGTTACGTACGGTGTCTGTTCACTTCGCTGTGGCAACATGACAGCGTGACCACGCAGGAGTTTTCTGACACGAGCGCGCTATCTCCCATTTCCGAGGACGCCGTGGAGCGCATCCGCGTCGCGGAGGAGGACCTGCCTGCCGATCGCTTCCTTGATCGTGAGTTGTCCTGGCTCGCCTTCAATCAACGTGTTCTAGAACTGAGTACGGATCCCGAACTCCCCCTTCTTGATCGCACCAAGTTCCTGGCAATCTTCGCCAGCAACCTCGACGAGTTCTTCATGGTGCGGGTGGCCGGTCTCAAGCGGCGCATCGCCACCGGGATTGCCGTGCGCTCATCCAGCGGCTACACCCCACGAGAGGTGCTCGAAGCTATCTGGGCGCGCGCGTACGAATTACAGATTCGCCAGGCCGACATCTTCCGCCACGAAATCCGGCCCGAGCTCGAGGCCCAGGGCATCGGGCTGCTGCGCTGGGAGGAACTCACGCCCGTTGAGAAGACCGAGATGGATCGGTTCTTCGACAACAAGGTCTTCCCGATCCTCACGCCACTGGCGGTCGATCCGTCCCACCCCTTCCCCTACATCAGCGGACTCTCACTGAACCTGGCCGTCGTCGTTCGTAATCCGGCCACCGGGAATGAACTCTTCGCACGCGTGAAGGTGCCACCGCTGTTGCCGCGCTTCGTGGAAGTAGGACCGCAACGCTTCGTGCCACTCGAGGACGTCATCGCCGCACATCTCGACGAACTCTTCCCCGGTATGGAGATCTGCGAGCACCACGCATTCCGTGTAACACGAAACGAAGACGTCGAGGTGGAAGAGGACGACGCCGAAAATTTACTCAAGGCGCTTGAGCGTGAGCTCGTTCGACGCCGTTTCGGGCCGCCGGTTCGACTCGAAGTGGAAGAGGACATAGATCCACACGTCCTCGAACTGCTGGTGAGCGAACTCGACATCTCCGAACAGGAAGTATTCCGGCTGCCTGGCCCGCTCGACATGACCGGACTGTGGAGCGTCGTCGGCCTCGATCGCGACGACCTCAAGCAGCGAAAGTTCGTACCTAAGACTTCGAGGCAACTGAGTGAGGTCGAGAGCGCGAAGGCTCCGGACATCCTGTCGATCGTGCGCGAGCGCGATGTGCTGCTGCACCACCCATACGACTCCTTCTCCACCAGCGTCCAGCTGTTCTTGGAGCAGGCAGCCGTGGACCCGAACGTGCTGGCCATCAAGCAGACGCTCTACCGGACCTCAGGCGATTCCCCGATCGTTGTCGCGCTCATCCGCGCGGCTGAAGAGGGTAAGCAGGTCCTCGCGCTCGTGGAGATCAAGGCCCGATTCGATGAGCAGAACAACATTGAATGGGCGCGCAAGCTCGAGCAAGCCGGTGTGCATGTGGTCTATGGGCTGGTTGGCTTGAAGACCCACAGCAAACTCTCGATGGTGGTGCGCAACGACGGCGACCAACTGCGCCGTTACTGCCATATCGGCACCGGCAACTACCACCCCAAGACCGCCAGGCTCTATGAGGACTTCGGCCTACTGACGTCGAATCCCGATGTGGGTGAGGACGTTTCCAACCTATTTAACGTGCTGTCCGGATACTCCCGCAATACCGATTACAAGCGGTTCCTCGTTGCACCACACTCGGTGCGCGCTGGGCTCATCGAACGCATCGATCGGGAAATCGAACACAAGTTGGCAGGTCGCACATCGGGAATTCGCTTCAAGTGCAACGCCCTGGTCGACGAGGAGATCATCGACGCTCTCTATCGCGCGTCGTCCGCCGGTGTGCCAATTGAGGTGTGGGTCCGCGGAATCTGTGCACTGCGCCCAGGAATGCCCGGTATCAGCGACACCATTCGCGTGCGCAGCATCCTCGGACGCTTCCTCGAGCACTCGCGTGCCTACTGCTTCGCCAACGGTGGAAACCACTCGGTGTGGATCGGCTCTGCCGATTTGATGCACCGCAACTTGGATCGCCGCGTGGAAACACTCGTGAGTTTGGCCGATCCCGAGCAGATATCGGAGGTATACGACCTCTTCGATCTTGGCTTCGCGGAGGACACCGCGGCTTGGGATCTTGACGTGAACGGCCAGTGGCACCGCAAACTGATGGGTGAGGACGGAAATCCCCTGCGTGATCTGCAGGAGTATCTGATCAGCCAGAAGAGCAAGCGCGTGAGTGCGCTGGGGAGCGCGTGAGCGGCGTTACCGAGCACCGGGAAATCGAGTTCAAGTACCGGGTTCCCGCGGATGTGACGTTGGATCTGGAGGAGCTCCTTCGCGGCGCGGACACTCAGTTCTCGCGAGAGCCTGTTCGGTCGATGTCTGCCACGTACTACGACACCCCCAACCTGAACCTGCTGAGGTGGGGTATCACCCTTCGCCACCGCACTGGAGGCGGTGACGATGGCTGGCACATGAAAGTGCCGACCGCACCATCTGCCGGCTCGAGTTCTCGAGATGAAATCCGTGTCGATAAGCCAGCAGATGCCGTGCCGGTAGAACTAGCTTCCATCGCCGCGCCATTGATTCGTCGCCAGGACATCACCGCTATGGCTCAGGTGAATACCGAGCGCACGCCGTTCCTGATCAAGGGTGAAACCGACGATCACCTCGTCGAAGTGGTTGATGATCGGGTAAGTGTGGGCACTCCCGGATCGACTCCGAGCACAGTGTTCCGAGAAGTGGAAGTCGAATTGCTTGACGATTCGCGGGCCGGTGCGGAACTTGCCAGCGTCGTCAGCGCAGCGCTGTTGAGCGCTGGGGCCGAACCCAGTTCCCTCAGCAAGGCTGCGCAGGCGCTTGGTCGCCGCGCTGGTGATCCACCCGACGTTCCCATCTTGGATTACCCGGACCTTGATGCCCCTGCGATCAATGCCCTGCAGGCAATCTTCAGCCGTTACGTGCGTGATCTATTGATGGCGGATGTTGGTGTACGGCGCAACCTCCCTGACTCCGTGCACCAAATGCGGGTCGCCTGTAGACGACTTCGCGCAGCACTCACCACCTTCCGGCCCCTGCTGGACACCGAGACGACGTCATTCCTGCGCGAGGAATTGGCATGGCTGGCCACCGAACTCGGCCAGGTGCGTGACACCGAGGTCCAACTCGCCGCCTTGAGTGAGGACATCCACGACCACGATGCGTGCGCGTTCGTTGTCGAATATCTCGAGCAAAGACTTCGGGCCGCGCGCTCCAGTGCCCTTGCTGCACTTCGCAGCGACCGACACGATTTCCTGATCGAGGATCTGATCCTCCTAGTCAGCGAGCCACCAGTGGGTCCGCGCGCCTTCGAACCGGTTGGCGCCGCGATTCTCGAATGCGTGGACGCCCCCTGGCGGAAACTGCGTCGTAGCGTGAAGGGTTCAGACCTCAACACTCCCGCGGAACAGTGGCACCGCATTCGCATTAACGCCAAGAAGGCCCGTTACGCAGCCGAAGCGGTTGCTCCCATCTTCGGTGAGGGCTACCGCCGCTTGGGGAAATCTCTGGCTTGGGTCACCGACACGCTCGGATCCCGGCAAGATGCACAGGTGTCCATCCACACGCTTGAGGAGATCGCCGAATCGGCGCCCTCGCCGATTGCCTACCGGTTGGGGCTTCACTCAGCCACCTGCGCAGCGGCGGGCGACGACGACGTTCGCGCGTTCGTGAAGCGTTGGCCAGATATCGCCCACCAAGCTCACTCACTCGGACTTCGCTGATGGCCAAGGAAACTGAACCGATCCGCGCCGCCGGAGTGGTGGTCTTCCACCCGGAAATGGACCCCGATCAGCACTTCCTGGCAGTCCATCGACCCAGCCGCAAAGACTGGTCGCTTCCCAAAGGCAAGGTGGATGCCGGCGAGACACTGCCGTGCGCTGCCGTGCGCGAATGCGACGAAGAGACCGGCTTCCAGGTTTCGCTCTCAACGCGCCTACCCAGCTTGCACTACACAGCGGACGGTCAGAACAAGGTCGTCGACTACTGGATCGGTCGCGTGCGAGGTGACGAAGGATTCGCCCCCGATGAGGAAGTAGACGAGATCCGCTGGGTGCCAGTGTCCGGTGCCGAGGATTTCTTGACCTACCCGGACGACGCTGCCTTAGTGAAGCACGCAATCACCGCGCCCCCCACAACTCCGCTGATCATCCTGCGGCACGCAAAGGCGATGAAGCGCGCTGACTTCGATGGAGATGACGACGCCGATCGACCCCTGTCGGGCAGAGGTAGGGGTGAAGCCAAGCGACTCACCGACGTTCTTGATGCCTATGGAATCGAACGGGTGTATTCCTCGCCGTTCAAGAGGTGTCTGTCAACGGTTAACCGCTACGCGAAATCGATCGGCGTGGATGTGCAGCTCGAGGCAGCCATCAGTGAATCGGGGCACGCATTCGATCCTTCGGTTACTGAGAAACGCGTCACCGAGTTACTAGTCGATCCAGCACCCATGGTTGTCTGCACTCATCGGCCCGTCCTGCCGACTGTGCTCTCCGCTCTCGCTGCGGGGTTGAACCTCACACCGGAAGACACCCATGCCGATCCGTTGTGGGATACCCGCCTTGCTCCCGGTGGCATGGTGATCATCCATCGGGAATGGACACCCGACGGTCCGCGTGCCTATGCGGTAGAGCAGCACCAACTGCCGCGCTCCTAATCAGCAACTCACATCAACGCTGGCGAACGTCGATGTACGCGATCGACCGTGAAGCCTTGCCGTTCGGCCTGATCACACTCACCCGCACCGCACACAGACCTGCGTCCTTCGTGCGAACGCCCCGCGGTGAGGTGGTTCGTCCCACCCGCGCGCACACGTCCCGAGATCCCGGACGCACCGCCAGTCGAACATCGTCGCGCGCCCGCACGGTAAGCCCGGCCCACTGCGCTAACCGCCGAGATTTGACCACCGCGCCAACGGACGTGACCCCGTCAACGCTCACCGCCTGCACGGGCTCGGCTGACACCTCCCCACCACCGGGGAGGATCGAGGTCACAACTACCTCGTACAACTTTCCGGCCGTCACGTCGGTGATAAAGCAGGCGGGCTCATTTGCCGCCACCTCGCACCGCTGACCACCCGGTTGCGCCACCGCTCGGTACGAGGCCGGCTGCACGCCAACCACCGGCGGTTGCCACTGAGCCACGAGTCGCTCACCGGCGATTGGCTCAACGAGGACTTCCTGCGGCACCGATGGCGCAGATACGGCTGCTGGCAAATATCCCTGCAGCCAAGGGATGAACGAGGTCACCCGCGTGTAGATACCCGGGTATTCCGCCCGCGCACACTCGAAGCCCACGCTGACCAAACCCGCCAGCATCGGTGTTCCCGCAACATCCACCACCAACGGACTTCCGCTGTCGCCTTGGCATGCGTCGATTCCACCACTGGGAGCACCTGCGCAGATCTCCACATCAGCGGCGAAGTTGCTGCCGTACCTGCCGCAGATGGTGTCCCCGGGTCCACCGAGCACCTGCACTTGAGCGCGGCGCAGTTGGTTGGACGGTTGACCACCGAATTCCGTGGCTCCCCAGCCGCTGATTGCTGCCGGAGTTCCGGCAGGAGGCCAGGTCGCTGCGTCCAGACCGACCGGAAGCGAAATGGATCGAGCGCGTGCGTTTGTTGACAGCGGAGTAGCGAGCCGCAAGAGCGCGATGTCGTTGCGAAAGTTCGCCGGATCCCACGATGGGTGCACGATCACCTCAGCAACCTGCACTTCATTGCCGGGGCTGCGTTCGGATAGGGACGTTATGCCCACGTGCGCCTCGACCTGATCCCCGCGGAACCCGACAACGCAGTGGGCCGCGGTTACCAGCCATCCCGGATCGACGATCGCGCCGCCGCACAGCCGGTTATCCGGTTCGACGATCACCAAGGCCTGCCAGGGCACCTGCTCGACCGCGACGGGGGCTCCACCCACCACCGCGGTTGCCTGCGGCACGGGGCTGGCCACTGCCAACACCAGACTCATCAGCACAAGCGTGAGGAAGGTTCCCACGCGCCGCGACACCGTCGAGCCGTTCATCTGGCGTTCATCCGTCCTTTGCCTTGAGGGTTCCAAGCCGCCTTACGCTCCACAACGCGTGCCATGGGGCTCGCACCGAGGCGATGCCCGAGGAGTCAAGAACCTGTGAACGAGGAACGACAGTCGGCACCACCGCAGGAGACCATGATGCAACACGAGGTGTGCCTACGACGCGTGCAGCAGCACTTCGTCCAGGCGGTGTGTTCATGCGGGTGGCTATCTGCAGCTCGTCTCTCTGAGTCTTTAGCTGCAGAGGAAGGTCGAGATCACGCGATCTTGTACAACGGAGCTTTCTCCGAAGAGATCCTCTAACAGCGGAATTTCCGCCTAGTCGGCCACTACACCCTTGCCAAGCACCACCACACCTCCGTCGCTCACGGTGTATAGGCCTCGGTCGCGTTCGAGGTCAACCCCGATTTGCACGTTGTCCGGCACCACCACGCCTTTGTCCAAGATCGCGCGGCGGACCACAGCGTTTCGCCCGATCCGCACGCCGGGCATGATGACGCTGCCTTCCACGTAGGCACCAGCGCCGATCACCACATTCGATGCCACCACACTCGTTCGCACATGTGCACCGGACACGATGCTGCCGGCACCCACCATGGAATCGTGCGCATTGCCACCTTCCACGAATTTGGCCGGAGGTAACGGCGGTAGGTTCGTGAGAATTGGCCAGCGGCGATTGTAAAGGTTGAATATCGGATGCACGGACACCAGATCCATATGTGCATCGTGGTAACTGTCGAGCGTTCCCACATCGCGCCAGTAGCCGGAATCGCGTGCGGTTGCTCCCGGAACGATGTTCTCTGCGAAGTCGTACACCTGCGCCAAACCCTGCGCGGTCAGCGCCGGAATGATGTTGCCGCCCATGTCATGCACGGACGCCGGATCGGCTGCGTCAGCGCGCAGTGCTTCCAGCAGTACGTCGGTGGAGAAGACGTAATTGCCCATCGAGACGAACGATTCGTCTTCACTCCCGGGGATACCCGGTGGATCGGCCGGCTTCTCCAGGAACTTCGAAATGGTGCGGCCATCCGGGGCCACTTCGATCACACCGAAGCTGTGCGCCTGATTCCGCGGGGTTCGAATACCCGCGACGGTCACCCCGGCACCACTATCGATATGCGCCTCGACCATCTGCATCGCATCCATGCGATACACGTGATCGGCTCCGAAGACGGCTACGTACTCGGGGTTCTCGTCGTACACGAGGTTCAGGCTCTGGAAGATCGCGTCGGCGCTACCGGTGAACCACCGGGGTCCGAGGCGCTGTTGCGCCGGTACCGGTGTGACGTAGTCCCCCAATAGCGTGGACATCCGCCAGGTCTGGGTCACGTGCCTATCAAGTGAGTGGGATTTGTACTGGGTGAGCACACACACGCGCCGCAGACCGGAGTTGATCAAGTTCGACAGCACGAAATCGATCAGGCGGTAGGAACCACCGAAGGGAACGGCCGGCTTGGCTCGATCGGCGGTCAAGGGCATCAACCTCTTGCCCTCGCCACCGGCGAGGACCATCGCGAGAACGTGCGGCTCGGCGCCCACCTTCCCAGGGTATCGGGGTTGGACTGTCCCGCACCTAGGCTTCGTGATTGTGCGCATAGCCATGCTGACCAGGGAATGGCCACCGGACATCTACGGTGGCGCCGGAGTACACGTCGACCAACTTGTGGCGCATCTTCGTGAACTCGCTGAAGTGACCGTTCAATGCTTCGGTCAACCGAGGCCAGATGCGCTTGCTCACCCAGTACCCGACTACCTGCGCGATGCGAATCCGGCGCTGCAGACCCTGGGCGTGGACCTCGGCATGGTCGCCTCGATCGATGCAGCAACCGACGTGGTGCACTCGCACACCTGGTACGCAAACCTGGCCGGACACCTCGCTTCCTTGCTGCTGGATATTCCGCATGTGCTCACCGCGCACTCACTCGAACCGCTTCGGCCGTGGAAGCGCGAGCAACTCGCAGGTGGCTACGAGATTTCATCGTGGGTCGAGCGCACCAGTTGCCAATCCAGCGATGCGATCATCGCGGTCAGTAATGGGATGAAGGCAGACATTCTCGGTGCGTATCCCGATGTGGATCCAGCCAAGGTCCACGTAGTCCATAACGGCATCGACACCGACATCTACCGCCCGCACGCAAACACCGCCGTGCTTGAGCGTTTCGGTATCGATCAGTCACGTCCCTACGCATTGTTCGTCGGCCGCATCACCCGCCAGAAGGGGCTCATCCATTTGCTGCGCTCGGCGCGAAACTTCGACGCGAACGTGAACCTTGTGTTGTGCGCATCCTCGCCCGACACTCCTGAGATCGCTGCGGAGACGGCCCAAGCGATTGAGATCCTTCGCGCCGAGCGCCGCCCCGATTCGGTGATCTGGATCGAGCAGCAGGTGGATAAGGACAGCCTGATCGAACTACTCACGCACGCGCGGGTGTTCACGTGTCCATCCATCTACGAACCTCTGGGCATCGTGAACCTCGAGGCCATGGCCTGCGAGACGGCCGTAGTAGCCAGCGCGGTGGGCGGCATTCCCGAGGTCGTCGAAGACGGCGTGACCGGCACCCTGGTTCCTTACGACCCGAGTAACGAGCAAGCGTTCGAGCAGGCATTCGCTGCAGCGGTAAACGAACTCATGAGTGACGAAGCAAAGGCCGCCGCTTATGGCAAGAACGGGCGAACGCGCGCGATCGAGCACTTCAGTTGGGGCGCAATCGCCGAACAGACCATGGATGTGTATCGCTGGGCCCTGAGCGAACGGCGCAACGCACACACATGAGCGACGTCGCAGAACCCTTACCGGGAGTCAAACCCGCACCTCACCGATTGCTCTTCCTCGGTTATGTGCTCTATTTGCTCGGTGCGCTGACCTTCGCCATCAACGGCACGGTCTCCAAAGCCATATTGCTCAGTGGTCTCGACCCTGCGCGCCTGTCACAACTACGCGTCACGGGTGCGTTCCTTATCCTTCTTGCGTTCGTCGCCATCAAGCGCCCTGAGCGCTTGAAAATCAAACGGGGTGAATGGCCTTACCTCGTTGCATATGGCGTGCTCGGGGTATCCATGACCCAGTACCTGTACTTCGTCGCGCTGCAGTACCTGCCCGTTGGTGTTGCGCTCCTGATCGAGTTCACTGCACCGGTCTTCGTCACGCTGTGGTTCCGCTTCGTCCTGAAGGAACCCACCCGAGCAACTGTGTGGTTGGCCCTCACCATCGCACTGATCGGGCTCGCGCTCGTTGCCGAAGTGTGGAGAGGTTTCAGCTTCGATGCGATCGGCTTGGTAGCTGCGTTCGGAGCCGCTCTGGCCTTGAGTACGTACTACATCATCACCGACCGGCAGGTACGCATGGCTGAGCCGCGGGATCCAGTGTCGCTCACCATGTGGGGTTTCGGCTTCGCGGCACTCTTCTGGGTGATCGCCCAACCCTGGTGGTCATTCCCGTGGTCGGACTTCAGCGGCGCGAGCGATCCGTCGCTCGGCGGGATCATCGGTGACCGCCCGCTGTGGCTGCTGAGCGTGTGGATGATCGTGATGGGAACCGTGGTCCCGTTCTGGCTTGTGGTCGCATCGATGCGTCACCTACGAGCTTCACAAGCCTCGGTGGTGGGGTTAACCGAACCGTTGCTCGCGATCATCGTCGCGTGGATCGTGCTGTCCGAAGCCCTCTCGCTCGTGCAATTGATCGGTGGTGCATTCATCTTGATCGGTGTAATTCTTGCCGAGAGGTCCCGAGCACCACGCAAACCCAAGGAACGAGACACGGTTCTCGGCGTCGATAGCCGCGACTGAATACCGGCTATCAGTATTCTGCGCGAATGCCCGATCCCCGCTCCGTGAACGTGGACGGTGTGTGTTTCCCGCTAGGCGGGGATGATCGGCGCAGCACTTCGGCAACCGGGCGAGCAATCTTCGCCGATTCGATCCGCGCAGTGGATCCAGCCATTACTCCTCGAATCGAGCACACTCGCGATTGGCGCAAGGGATACATCGCCCCATTACGCGACATAGTCCTAGCTGCTGCGCAATCGACGGAGAACGCGCTGTCGATTTCCCGGCACGGACTGGCATCGACCGACCAGCGTTTCACCTTCCGTCGAAACGGGAACGAGGTATCGCTACGCGAAGCCTTCACGGAATTCACTGCACCCGGGCTGGCTTCGGTAACCGTCAGAGGACGATCCACCCGGGATGAAGACCTTTCTGTCCCCTACAAAGGACGCCGCTTATTCGGCGACGAACTGCGACGTCAGGTCGACTCGTGGGTCCAACGTGGAATAGCCGAACCGTCCTTCGGTGCAGCGATCCACCTCGTCATGGACAACCCCGATTGGCTCGACCTACGCGATATCGACATCGCCTTGCTCGGAGCCGGCGCGGAGATGGCACCCACCCGATCACTTCTTCGCTGGGGTGCTCGTGTGCACGCGGTTGATCTCCCGCGCCCGGCGATCTGGGAGCACCTGACTTCCATCACCCGCAGCACTGCTGGAACATTGCGCATTCCAATCTCCCTGGATGCCGAGGGAAATCCACCTTTCGTGGTGGGCGGGGATGTTCATCCCGACGACGACGCCACGATCTGCGCATCAGCCGGTGCCGACCTTCTGACACAAGCACCCGAGGTCCGCACCTGGCTATCCGAGATCGACCAACCCTTTGTTCTCGGCACTTATGCGTATGCCGACGGAGCAACGCATGCGCTTTTGTCCGTGGCCAGCGATGCGATCACAACTTCCCTTGCAGCTGAGCGCTCCGACCTAACGCTGGCGTTCCTGGCCACTCCCACCGACGTGTTCGTCGTTCCCATCGAATGCGTCGAGGAGAGCAAGCGGCGCTGGGGTAATAGAGGTATCGGTGGTCTGCTGCAGGCCCCGCTGCGAATTGCGAACCAGTTCGAACCCAATTACCCGACCACATACACAACGCTCAGCGGTCAACGCATCGGCTTGAATGATTCGATCATTCCCCAGCAAGGACCGAACTACATCTTGGCCAAGCGCATCCAACGGTGGCGGGCGCTCGCCGCTCGTGCGGACGGCATTCCCGTCTCGCTGAACCTCGCTCCAGCAACGCGCACGCGCTCCGTTGTCCGCAACCGAGCGCTCGCCGCTGCGTACGCAGGTGCCGACAAGTTCGGTGTGGAGGTTTTTGACCCATCGACCTCAACCACTTTGATGGCGGCCATGCTCGTGCACGATCTGCGCAACCCGGCGTCGTCAGCCAACCCGGCCACCCCACTCACCAATCCCATGGATCTGTTCGCCAGAGGCGCGAACCACGGCGGACTGTGGCGTGCGGCTTACGCACCGCGCTCGGTGCTGGGGGTGGCAGCCCTGCTGGGGATGTTCGAGTCTCGCGCCTAGCGAGACCAGGGAACACGAGTCTCGCGCCTAGCGAGACCAGGAAAAAGGCGGAACCCGCGCGGCTGGGGGGTTGTCGCGCGGGTTCCCGAAGCGCGCGAGGCGCACTCCAGTCGCCAGGGGGGTGGCGACTGTCGGAAAGTGTGCCTATCGGCGGGACTCCTGTCCGCAGATCGGTGCAATTACCTGGTCACATTTCCCCATGCGGAACGAAATCGGGTAGTCAGTTATTCGCTTCGGAGTGATTCCGGCGCAGTCAGCCACCTTTGCGGTCGATCGAGTGCTCGCTCAAAGGCGAGTTCGGCGGCACCTACCACGATGCTGTCGGACCCAAGAGCTGGTCCTACGACGCGGATATCCGTGCTTTCACGAGACAGGGTGAAGCGCAATTCCTCGATGATCGTGTGTCGGTAGTGCTCCAAGAGAACCTCGAGATGCCCGGCTAACACGATGGTGTCGGGGTTCACCATGTTCACCACCGGTGCCAAACCTTGGCCCACCGCGCGGGCAGCGGCAGCGAGCGCCGATTGACACGTCGCATCACCTGCCTGCGCAGCCGATAGGACGTCGTCGATTCCTGCCTTGAGAGGATCCAGTCCAGCGGCGGACACGATGGTGGTCAGACCAATCACCGTCTCCCAGCATCCGCGCGAACCGCATCGACACGGAGCACCATTGGGATCGAAGCGAATGTGACCGATCTCGCCGGCAAATCCGGATGCGCCCGTCAACGGTTCACCGTCGACGATCACGCCACCACCGATACCTACATCGCCCGAGACGAACACCATCACGCGGCTTCGCTTTCCGGCGCCGCGTGTCCACTCGGCCATCGCACCGAGGTTCGCGTCGTTGCCGAGCACAACCGGAACCTGGGAACCGAACTGCTCGCTCATCGCTTCGGACAAGATCACGCCGAAGGGCGTATCCACCCAGCCAAGTGTTGGCGCGCGGTGGATGGTGCTGCGCGGCGGGTCACCTCCGGGGTCGATGATCCCGGGCAGCGCGCACCCCACGCCAACCCACAGCACGTGGTCGGGCAGTTCCTCAGCAATCTGCGAACTCCCCGCGACCACGCGCGCGGCAACCTCATACGGATCGGTGGAGCCGCGACGATGCGCCTTCGACCATCGATGCAGGATCTGTCCCCCGATTCCTTCCACTACTGCGGTACTGGAATCCGCACGGATGTCCCATCCGATGACGGCAACCGAATCGGGGACCGCCCGCACCACTAGTGACGGCCGACCCACCCCACCGGAAGCACCGGCGCCTTCTTCGACTACGCCTGCGGCGACGAGTTCATTGACGATCGTGGCAACAGTGCTGCGATTCAAACCGGTCAAGGAACCGAGATCGGAGCGGGTCAGGGCTCCCGCGGCGTGCAGTGCGCGCAGTACCCGCGAGAGTCCTCCCCCTTCGATCACGAGTACAAAGCCTCCCGGGCATCTCGGTACTGGAGCCGAACCTGCGACACCGGGTTCGCGTCGCGCCGATCTGTCTCACCTTCACGCACAGCCGGCCACGCCGGCATACCGTCCCCCAACAGAACCCATGCGGCTTGGCGGGCAGCCCCGTCGGCCACGTATTCGCCGGCCGGCGGAACTTCCACCGGGGCATCGACCAACGTCGCTGCAACCTCGACCACAGCAGGATTCGCAGCAGCACCACCGACTAGCAGAACGCGCCGGGGTTCCACACCCACATCCACCAGCGCATCAACCGCGTCGGCGAGGCCACCGAGCATGCCTTCGACTGCCGCTCGCGCGATGTTGGGAGGTGTCAGATTGTCGCGGCTGATGCCGTGCAGCGAGCCGCGCGCATCAGGAAGGTTCGGTGTCCGCTCACCGTCGAAGTACGGCAGCATCGTCAACCCACTGGCACCAGGTGCGGCGCTCAGAGCGAGTCGTGCGAACTCGTTCATATCCACGCCCAGCAATTCCGCGGTGCTCGTGAGCACTCGGGCGGCATTCAACGTGCACACCAGCGGCAGGAAACGTCCACTCGCATCGGCGAATCCTGCGACAAGTCCGGTCGGATCCGCAGTGGGCGCATCCGATCCTGCGAAGGCTGTTCCGGAGGTTCCCAAAGACACCACTACGTCACCGGGACCGATTCCCAAGGACAAGGCCGCACCCATGTTGTCGCCGGTTCCCGGTCCCAAGAGGATCGGATGGCTACCGCTGATTCCCAGTAGCGCGCGGGCTTGACCACCAAGTTCGCCCACCACTTCGAAAGGTCCCGCAACGCGCGGCAAAGAAACATCGTGACCAAGAGCCGCGATCAGAATGTCGCGGCGGTACTCACCGGTTGCCGGCGACCAATAGCCGGTTCCACTGGCATCGCCGCGATCGGTAACAGCGTCATTCGGGCGATCGGCGAGCATCCAGGTCAGGTAGTCGTGCGGAAGCATGATCGTTGACGTGCGCGCTGCGTTGTCCGGTTCATTGCGCGCCATCCACCGCACCTTGCTGACGGTGAATGCGGCGAGGGGAACGCTGCCCACTGCTTCGGCCCACGCTGCGGGTCCACCGAGTTCGGCCGTGAGTTCAGTTGCGTCGGCAGCCGAGCGGGTGTCGTTCCACAACAACGCAGGTCGCACAACAGCGCCGGTTTCATCCAGAGCGACCATGCCGTGCTGTTGGCCGGCAACCGAGATCGCGGACACTCCTTCGAGCAATCCGCCCGAGCACGCCTGCACGAACGCCTGCCACCAGACACCGGGGTCCACCTCGGTGCCATCGGGGTGCGCCGCCCGACCTTCGCGCACCCACGCCCCGGTCTGCGCATCGCGCACGACCACCTTCACCGACTGGGTCGAGGTATCTACCCCCGCGACGAGTTTTTCTGCTGCCATGGGTGGAACCGTGCCACATCCACCCCGGTGAACAAATACAGACTTGTAGGACGACCTACCTCTTTGTACCCTGGCCACGTGCCTCAATCGACAATCGAACCCACACTCATGGCCGCGGGCATCCGCCGCCGGGTCCTGGCCCACGTGCTGGCCAACAACGGCGGCTATCTCAGCCAAGCCTGTTCCTCAGCCGAACTGCTCGCCGCCCTCTACGCCTCGGTGCTCAAGCTCGCCCCCACCGACGGGCCGCTGCACCCGCCTGCCATCGAGGCTGTTCCCGGACCAGACGCCCCGCGCGTATCCGGCGGGGTATTCCACGGCGAGCCGGGTCCAGACCTCGACCGGTTGATCGTCTCCCCCGCGCACTACGCCCTGGTGGTCTACGCAGCACTCATCGAGGCCGGGCGCCTGGACGAGGCCGCACTCGATCAGTTCAACAAAGACGGTTCCACCGTCGAGATGATCGGCGCCGAACACTCGCCCGGCTTCGAAACCACCACAGGGTCCCTCGCGCAAGCGCTGTCCACCGCCGGCGGCATCGCCCTGGGTCGGCGCTTGAAGAAGGAGACCGGTCGCACGTTCGTGTTCATGAGCGACGGTGAATTCCAAGAAGGGCAAACCTGGGAAGCAATCCAGGCACTTGCCTTCTATCGACTCGACACGGTGCGCGTGGTGGTCGATGTAAATCGCGCGCAGTGCGATGGCCCGATGGATTCGGTCATGACAATCGAACCGCTAGCAACCAAACTCAAGGCATTCGGTGCGAGTGTGGACTCGGTCGATGGCCACGACATCGCGGCTCTCACCTCATCGCTCGAACGCCCCACCGGCAAACCGCACTTCGTCCTCGCGTATACCGATCCCGCGCGCGGTGTGCCGCTGCTCAATGATCGTCGACCTGTTTTGCACTACCTGCGCTTCACCGGTCCTGAGGAACGAGCCGAGTACCAGAAGTTCTACGACGACGTTCTGATCGGAGCCACTTCATGAGCGCGAAAACGGACGTAGAGATCGTCAGCCGCCCACACGTAGAGAACTTCATTCGTTGGTCGGCCGATAAGCCCGAGGTTGTGGTGCTCAGCGCGGACCTCACCAACTCGTGCGAAGTCGGCAAGTGGCGCGACACCTACCCCGAGCGCTTCTTCTCCATGGGCATGGCCGAACAGAACATGCTCGGCTTCGCTGCTGGGCTCGCTCGCGAAGGTTTCGAACCGTGGCTGCACACGTTCGCAGTGTTCTTGTACCGCCGCCCACTCGATCAACTGCAGATGTCCATCGCGTACCCGAACCTGAAGGTGCGCCTGGTCGGCTTCCTGCCCGGTATCACCACTCCCGGTGGCGTGACCCACCAGGCGATCGACGACGTTGCAGTGATGCGAACTATCCCGAACATGACGATCCTGGAAACCGGCGACGCCACCGAGGTGGAGAGCGTGCTTGATGTTGCGCACGCCATCGACGGTCCGGTCTACATCCGCATGCTGCGTGGCGAAGTGCCGCGCCTGTTCCCCGAGCCGATGCGCTTCAACACCGCACGAGTGCTGTCGGTCGCCGGTAGCTCGATCGAGGATCCGGCGGACCTCGTGGTGCTCACGTCCGGGATCGAAACCGAAGAGGCACTTCGTGCCATTCCTGCGCTGCAAGATGCAGGCGCAAGAGTCACGCATCTGCACGTCTCAACCCTCAAGCCCTTCACCGATCCCACCGTGCTCACAGCGCTGCGTAGTGCGCGTAGCGGTGTGATCACCATGGAGAACCACCTGATCACCGGTGGCTTGGGTTCGGCGGTAGCCGAGGTTATGGCCGAGAACGGCATTGCAGCTCCGCTGCACCGCATCGGGCTGCCCGACACCTACGCACATGGCGCGTCGCAGGCCTACCTGCTGCGCGAGTACGACCTCGACGCCATGTCTTTAGTGCGCACAGCCGAACAAGCCCTTGGACGCACGTTCGGTATCGATGCAGCCGACCTCGCACCGGTTCGCGTTGCCGCCACCCACAGCAGCGCCAAGGTCGAAGCACTATGACAACGAGCGCGTCGGGCTCAGCAGACCGCATCGTTGTCGACTACCGAATCTCGGTTGGAGATTCCAGGGAAGTCGCCGATGCGATCCGCGTCGAGCAGACCATCGAATTCCCGTTCGATCTGGCTCCGGAGTGGATCCAGGAAACCGTCGTCGGTCGCATTGAGAACATCAGCGGAAACAACGTCACGATTTCCTACAACCCCGGCGTTGCCGGCGGCGGCATCACTCAACTGCTGAATGTGCTGTGGGGGAATGTGTCGCTCTTCCCGGGCGTTCGCGTCACCGGCCTACGTTTGCCGGATTCCTACCTCGCGGATTTTCGTGGTCCGCGCTTTGGCATCGACGGACTTCGCGCGCTCGTCGATGCCCCCACCGGTCCACTTGTCTGCACCGCGGTGAAGCCGATGGGCACCGATCCGCAAGGACTCGGCGAGATGGCCGCGACCATCACCCGCGCTGGCTTCCACATCATCAAAGACGACCACGGTCTTGCCGATCAACCGTGGGCGCGTTGGAAGGAACGCACTCGAGTCATCGCAGAGCACGTCAATCAAGCACGTGAACAAGCCGGAACCAACGCGCTCTACATGCCGAGTTTGAACGTTCCCGCCGATCGGATCGTCGATGCCGCGCACGAGGCCAAGGAGGCCGGCGCTGGTGCACTCTTGGTGCTTCCTGGGGTGTCGGGATTCGACGCGATGCGCATGCTGGCCGACGACGATTCCCTGGCCTTACCGATCATGGCGCATCCATCGTTCCTGGGATCGAACGTTGTCAACCCTGATCAGGGCATCGATCACGGCATCCTTTTCGGGACCTTGATGCGCCTAGCGGGAGCGGACATCTCGATCTTTCCGAACTACGGCGGCCGATTCTCGTTCTCACCCGCCGAATGCGCGCAGATCAAGGACCTATGCCACGCACCCCTGGGCAACCTGGCGCGATCGTGGCCAAGCCCGGGCGGTGGCATGACGTTGGACCGCCTCGGTGAACTCACCGAGTTCTACGGAGATAACGTCGCGCTTCTCATCGGCGGAGCGCTCCACCGCGGTGATCTCGCAACAAACTCGCGTGCGATGGTCGAAGCCCTACGCCAGTAGGAGCAACTACCGCGGGAACGCGACCGCTACCCCGCCGTCCACCGTAAGGACCGAACCCGTGGTCCGCGAGGAACGATCGGACAGCAAGAAGGCTGCGGACTGCGCAACGTCTGACGTGGTCACTCGGCGACCGAGCAAGTTGCGTGAGGCGTAGAAGTCTTCGAGTTCCTCCGGTGCGATGCCGTGGGCTGCTGCACGCTCTTCACGCAAGCCCCCCTCCCACAACTTCGAGTTGTCGAATACCGCGTCGGGGTTGATCGCATTGGATCGGATCTGGTGCTTGCCACCTTCGAGTGCTGCGATGCGCATCAGTTGGATCATCCCGGCCTTGGACACCGAGTAAGCACCAAAGCCGGCACCGGGACCGAAAGCGTTCTTGCTCGCAACGAACACCAGGGAACCGCCTAGACTCTGTTCTTGCATCGCGCGCATCGATTCACGGGTGAGTGAGAACGCGCTCGTCAGGTTCACCTGCAGTGCGGTGTTCCACTGCTCGTCGGTCAGTTCCGTCAACGTCCCAGAGACGCCCACGCCCGCGTTCAGCACCACGCCGTCCAGCCCACCGAAGTGCCGCACCGCACGGTGAACCGTGGCTGAGGTGACCGACGAGTCGGACTGATCTCCGGCCACCACCACGGGTTCAGGCGCGCCCGCGGAAACGAGGGAACCTGCAACCTCGTCCAGACCATTGGCATCGAGGTCCGCAAGGACCAACGAGCACCCCCGCGCACCCAACTCCAGCGCGATCCCGCGACCGATCCCTGATGCCGCACCCGTCACGATCACGATTCGTCCGGCGAACTCGGCCGGCGCGGGCTTAAGCGTGAGCTTGTAGAGCTCCATCGGCCAGTAATCGAAGCGGAAAGTCTCCCGACCACTCAACGGCTCGGGTGTTCCGAATGCCTCGAGCACGGTCCGCGCAACGTCGTGCGTGTGTACAGCGATGTCCGCGGCAACGGCAGCGTCCTTGCCTGAGGTTCCGGTCGTCACCGCACCCACGCCCGGCACCAGCATCACGCGCGGCATCGGATCGTGCGGTCCGAAACCCTCCGGCATCAACTCGTGGTTGCGTTCCACATACGCGAGGTACTCATCGCGGTAAGCCCCAACAGACGAGCTCACGTGATCAACCGAGGGAACAACCACGGAGCGCGGCTTGATGCGCAACATGTGGTCGGCACTCGACACACCACCGGCCACGATCTTGTCCACCTGCGGATGATCGGCAACCTCACGCAATCGTTCGTCCACCCGCAGGACTCGGTGACCCGTTGCGCTCACCGCACCGCGCAGGTGCAACAGCAATCGACGCAATTCGTCCTCGGGGATGTCGTCATGGCGCGGCGGCGGTCCGGCGCCAACACGGTTGGCCGCAACGAACTCGCGCGCTTGATCCACCACGTCGATAGTGCGCTGGTAGCACGCAGCGGAAGAATCCCCCCAGGTGATCAGCCCGTGGTGCGCAAGCACTACTCCCTCGTAGTGCGAGAGCTCACCGACGATCTTGCTGAGCTCGAAACCCGGACGCAGCCAGTCCACGTAGGCGAATCCCTCGCCAAGCGCCTCAAGGGTGATCTTCTTGCCTTCAGCGTGGTTGGTAAGCGCACAGATCGCATCGGCGTGCACATGGTCAATGTGGGTGAACGGCAAGAACGCATGCAGCAGCGTTTCGATCGATGGCCGGCGAGAGGATGGATCTAACAGCGCACGGGTAACGAGGTCGGTCATCTCCTCATCGCTCATCTCACCGCGTTCACGCAGTGCGGTGAGTTCGCCAAGGCGCAGACCCGGGTAGTCGGAAAGAACCGACCCGCGCATGTCCGCACCGGATCCCTTAACCCACATCACCTGTTGCTCGCGGCCGAGGTGATCAACGATCACACCTTTAGCAGAGGTGTTGCCGCCTCCGTAGACAACGAGGGAAGGGTCGTCTCCGATGCGGTTGGAGCGTTGAACGAGTTCGGTCAGCGCTGTTGGCATGGCTTCGTTGCTCATGGACGTTCCCCTTCCGGCACGAGGGAGTCCACCAGCACACCAGCGGCTGGTTCCACGACTCCCTGCTCGGTCACGATGGCCGAGATGTACTGCGCGGGTGTCACATCGAAAGCCGGGTTGAATCCTTTGGCTCCCTCCGGCGCCACGGATTCGGCATGGAACTCGGTCACCTCTGCGCCATCGCGCAGTTCGATCTCGATCGATTCACCCGAGGCCGTGGACAGGTCCACTGTCGACGACGGAGCCGCGACCACAAACGGCACCTCAGCGGCCGAACAACCCAGTGCCACACCCACCGAACCGATCTTGTTCGCGGTGTCGCCGTTACGCGCAATGCGATCGGCGCCGATGATCGCTACATCCACCAAACCGCGCAGCAGCGTGGACGCAGCAGCGCCATCCACCTGCACCACGTGCGGAATTCCGTCTTGGGTGAGTTCCCACGAGGTCAACCGCGATCCTTGTAGCAACGGCCGCGTCTCATCGGCGTAAACCATTTCGATCTCACCGCGCCCGTGGAGTTCGCGCACGATGCCCAGTGCCGTTCCCCACGCGGTGGTTGCCAGAGATCCGGTGTTGCAGTGGGTTAACACCCGCAACGGACGACGCGTGGTGTTCGCGAGAATCCAGTCCGCGCCCTTGCGTGAGAGTTCACGATTAGCGGCTTCGTCTTCATCTGCGATGCGCTGCGCTTCGGCAAGTACTGCGTCCACGCCGTCACTTACCAACGGACGCACCCGGTCCACTCCCCACGCCAGGTTCACCGCAGTGGGTCGCGCATTTCGAATCCGGTCGATCTCCGCGTTCAACCGCGTGGAATCCCAGCCGTCGCGCTCACCTTGGATCATCGCCAGGGCCACGCCGTATCCACCGACCGCGCCGAGTGCCGGAGCACCGCGAACCACCAGGCGGACGATCGCGTCCACCAGTTGATCGACGGTGGCGCACTCCATAGCGGTCTCGACCGCCGGCAGCTTCGTCTGATCGATGAGCACGATCGAGTGCGCATCCCAGCGAACCGCCCGGATCTCCGACACTTTGCCTCCAACACAACAGTTGTCCTACAACTCGCCGCTAGGCTAACGCAGGGAGGAGACACCGTCATGCCCAGTTCCACCACAACCCCCCGCACCCCGCTCGCCCGGCAGATCACCGAGGACCTACGCCGGCGCATCGTCGCTGGTGAGTTCTCGCCCGGCTCCCGGCTGCCCAGCGAGGCGGAGTTGTGCGAGCGCTATCGGGTGTCCCGCGTAACAGTTCGCACTGCGGCGAAGTCGCTGGAATCCCAGGGGCTGGTCGACATCCGTCACGGTTCGGGCATGTTCGTAGTGGACTTCGGCGGCCAAATCCGATCGGGTCTTCAGGAACTGCGCTCGATCACCGAGACGATCGAGGAACTTGGTCTGGATGCGAAGGTGCGTCGGATTTCGCTCACTCGGCGGCAGGCCGACGAGAACGAGTGCGCACGTTTGGACGTGAACGCCAACGACGAGATCGTGGCCGTGCACCGCGAGATACTCGCCGATGGCGAAGTGGTGGCCATTTCCATCGACGCTATTCCGGGGAACCTGGTTCCAGCGAGTGAGGACGTATCACTGGGCAATGGATCAGTGTTCGCTGTGCTCGACCGAATCGGCTTGACTCCCAACCGTGCACTGGCCGAGATCCACGCCGTGCGCGGCAGCGATGTGCCTATCGCAGAAGATCACGTTGCTGACGAACTTCTGATTCTCCTCGACCAGGTGCACTACGACCGATCCGGTGAACCCGTCGCGTACAGCAAGACCTACTTTGTCGAGGGGCGCTTCCAGTTCGTCATCCTGCGCACCCGCTAAACAACCATTACTGCGTCACCACACGCGCCAGCGAAGGCACCCGCATCTTCGGTGAACAGCCCCGCAGGATGCGGGTGAGTTCGGACTTCTCGGTGGTGTCTACGGCCAAGCGCCAGCGGAACTTCACCGCCACCCACGTCTTCGCATACTTACACACCCCTCGTTCGGGCAACCACTCCGCCGGATCACGGTCGGACTTACTTCGATTGGACGATGCGGAAACTGCGATCAACGCGCCGGCGAAGCCGAGATCATTCGCGAAGCGTTCACGCGTACCGGCATTCCATCGCCACGCACCGGAATCCCACGCTTCCTTCAGCGGTACAAAGTGATCAATGTCGAAGGAACTCGGGTTGGTAGTGACATCACCTTCATATGCCGATCGCCATCGACCGCCCACCACGTCGCAACCCACCACTTGCCCGGCGACGCGTTCATCGATCAACACTTCCTCGCGGGTGTTGCAGCCATCACCATCGAGGTCCGACCAGTGACGGAACAGGTTTCGGTCGTAGCCATTCGGTCGCTCGATTGAGACCGGCAGCGAGTTCAGCACGCGAATCGCATCACGACGGCTATCAGCAGCGGCAGGGGTCGCGAATCCGATACTCAATGCGATCGCACAGACGATCCCCACACGCACGGCTCTAATGAACAC
>JAQCBM010000180.1 GCA_027729865.1 Actinomycetota bacterium | reverse complement strand
CCGTCGACCCTCACCCATGGTGTGGATCTCACGGCAACCACGTCACCGTCGGCCACGCTGCTGGCATCGATAGATGCGACGCGAATCGCTATGCAGCGTGATGGTGCTGCGCGGATGGCATTAATGCAGCAGGCCGTGTATGAGGCTCGCGAAGAGTTATCGGCAATCCCGGGTGTAGTGGCGTTGACCGATGAACTCCTCGGTTGCGAGCTCGATCCTCTCAAGTTGACGCTCTTCGTACCGGAAACGGGCACCATGGGCGCGCGCATCGCCGCCGAATTGTGGGAGCAGGGGATTGGTGTTGAGGCCGCGGACGCGGACACCTTGATCATGACAGTGACTGTTGCCGACGATCCGGCTGACGTGAAGAACCTTGTGGCTGCAATCGCAACTGTTGTGGATCGGCAAAGGGGCACAGCGCGTACCCCAGCGCCTGCAGCCACGTGGCAAATCCAGCCGGACGTTGTGCTGACCCCTCGGGAGGCGTACTTCGCGCATCGTCGACGAATCCCCCTTCGCGATGCCATCGGAGAAGTGAGCACCGAGCAGTTCTGCCCCTATCCGCCCGGTGTTCCGCTTCTTGCTCCTGGAGAGCGAGTCACATCGGAAGTAGTGGACGCGATAGATATGGCTGGCCGAACCACGCGAATGGCCTACTGCAGTGATCCAACGGCCCAGACGATCGAAATCGTCGACACGGAGAGGGTGTCCTTATGAGTGTCCATGAGGCGGGCGAATTCACCATCGCCTTGAAATCGAATGATCCAATGACCGTACGTCGCTTGGGCTTCGGTGCGATGCGCATCACCGGTCCGGGGATATGGGGAGATCCAGCAGATAAGGAAACCGCCAAACGCGTGCTTCGCCGAGCCGTCGAATTGGGTGTCACGTTCATCGACACTGCTGATTCGTACGGTCCGTTCGTCAGTGAGGACCTCATACGGGAAGCACTGCACCCCTACGACGGACTGGTGATCGCAACGAAGGGTGGCCTCACGCGACAAGGCCCCGATGAGTGGGCCGCTGTCGGCCGTCCGGAATATCTACGGCAGTGCGTGCAGATGTCCTTGCGCCGCCTTGGTCTTGAGCGCATCGATCTGTGGCAGTTGCACCGCATCGATGAGGCTGTGCCGCGTGAGGATCAGTTCGGGGTCATTGCGCAGATGCAGAAGGAGGGCTTGATCCGTCACGTGGGCTTATCGGAAGTGAGCGTTGGCGATGTTCGGCACGCCCAGCAGTACTTTCCGGTGGTCAGTGTGCAGAATCTCTACAACGTCGGAAACCGGCAAAGTGAAGCTCTGCTGGCGCATTGTCAGGAACACGGCATCGGGTTTATTCCATGGTTTCCGCTGGGTAATCGTGACTTGCTTCAGCCCGAAAGCCCTGTGTTCAAGGTGGCTGAGCGCGAGGGATGCACTCCAAGTCAAGTAGCCGTTGCCTGGCTGCTGCAGCATTCCCCGGTGACGCTCCCGATCCCCGGTACTGGAGATATGGCGCATCTGGAAGAGAACTGTGTTGTGGTCCGTCTGTCCGATGAGTCGATGACTGAATTGAGCGCGCTCGGCTAAGCGGCACACAACGATGCAAGGACGGCAAGATCGGGATCCTCGTCGGGACATACGTCCACTCCGCTGAGAAGCTTGGTCACCGTGCCGTCGGCATCAGCCTCCACCCAACCTGCTCGGTGGTTCAACCCCAGGTGAGGCACGCCCGGCAAGAGAATCGCGCCCGATGCAACGCCATCGTTCTCAGGTGTGGACGGCATAGTTTCCGATGGTGGGTGCAGGACGAACACGGCAGGAGGCAATGGGTTGGCAAGTGACCCAGGTGTAGGTGCGTCGGCCCCAATGACGGGTCCAGCCCACGCCACCAACCCCACCGTTCCGGGGTGAGGATCCTCGGGTAGGTCCACGGTCGCGCGAAAGACCGTGGTGGTGTTCAAGAACCCAGGTTGTGCAGCGACCTGGACCGTGACCGCCAGGAGCTGGGTCCATTCGCGCGTGGTCTCCGGCCAGCGACCAGACATCACGAACCCTGCGAGCGTGCGGTCTTTGCGGTGATAGGGCGAGACTTCGATCCTCGACACGTGTGGACCACCTGCCTTCCTCGTCGGTTCATCACACGGGTGTGCTTCCCGACGTGCGCTGAATATGCGACATGTCGTCGCCAGCACACAAGACCCCTGGAGTGCTAAGCGCCGTGCGCACTATGGCTGAACAACGCGTGAACAATTTCACAAGCGAACGCGTTTGTAACGGCAATGTCCTCAACGTCCCAGACGCATCACAAGCCCGGTCAAAGGCGTGACCTCCCCCCATGGACCCGTTTTGCTCACTGATTTCCTCGCTACGGTCGAAAACGACAGATGCCCTGCACATGAGCAATTCAAGGAGTGAATACATGGGTTCCATGACCAAGAAATTCGCTGTCATCCTGGGTGCTTCCGCACTCGCGCTGGCAGCGTGTTCGAGCGATTCCGGCGAATCGGCCGGGGGAGACAGTGGCGGCGGGGATGCCATTGCCAATCAGTACGACATGAGCGGTATCGACGTGGCCGTCGGTTCCAAGGACTTCGACGAGCAATTGATCCTCGGTCAGATGATGGTTCAGGCGCTTGAAGCAGCGGGCGCGAACGTTGACGACAAGGTCAACCTTGGCGGTACCGCCGTTGCTCGTGAGGCGTTGCTCTCCGGAGACATCGACGTCTACATGGAGTACAACGGCACCGGTTGGACGGTGCACCTAGGTCAAGAAGATCCGAGCTTCGATCCCGATGAGTTGACGACAGGCGTTCGTGAGAAGGATCTCGCCGACAACAACATTGTGTGGGTCGGACAGTCACCGTTCAACAACACATACGGCTTCGCTTCCAGCCCAGCGGTGACCGAAGCGAAT
The DNA here is from genome assembly GCA_027729865.1 of Actinomycetota bacterium. Taxonomy (GTDB): domain Bacteria; phylum Actinomycetota; class Actinomycetes; order S36-B12; family S36-B12; genus S36-B12. Next base: position 1,969 of record JAQCBM010000180.1, on the reverse strand, counting down.
GGTGGACCGTTCTCGTTGCAGACAATGATGGAATATGTTCGCGACAACCCCGATGCTGTTGTCTGTATGGAGTCGGAGTTCCCGGATCGTCCCGATGGTCTGATTCTTACCGAGACTGCTACCGGCATTGAACTGCCGGATGCACAGCAGAACATCCTGGACACCGGCGTCATCTACACCGAGACCGCGAACGACAACTGCACCTTCGGTGAGGTGTTCACCACTGACGGTCGTATTCCGGCACTCGGCCTGAGCCTCGTTGAGGATCCAGGCGTGAACATCCTCTACAACGTTTCAGCGACTGTGCGTAACGAGACGTACGAGGAGGCACCGGAGGCATTCGACGGAATTGTCGACGCCATCTTGGCGCCGCTGGACAATTTGAAGATGGCGGAGTTGAACGCTCGCGTGTCGGCGGAAGGCGAGGAGCCCGCAGCTGTTGCGCGCGACTATCTCGTCGAGCAGGGCATCATCGCCGGCTAGCGACGACGGTGGCGGGGGCTTCGGCTCCCGCCACCGTGGCTAGCCGCCTTGTTCATTCGATCTCGCGCTTCTCTTCTACTGGGAGTCTTCTTGGAAGGCGTTGGCAGTTGGTTCGACTACATGTCGAGCCGAACCGATCTCATTGCCCAGGGTCTAACTCAGACCTTGGTTTACGTGGTCGTGGTCACGATCGCAGCCACGATCACGGCAATCGTGTTGGCCATCAGCACTTTGCGTCACCCATTCGCGAAAGAACTTGCGTTGGCGATCTCTTCGGTCTTCTTGACGATCCCGTCGCTGGCGCTGTTCACGATCTTCATCCCGATCGTGGGTTTAGGCTTCACGCCTTCGTTTATCGCTTTGTATCTCTACGCGATCATGCCGATCTTGCGCAACACAACAACCGGATTGGATTCGGTTGATCCGAGCGTCCTGGAATCCGCCAAAGGTATGGGACTGAGTCGGCGTCAGGTGCTCACCAAGGTGCAACTGCCCCTGGCCTGGCCGGTGATGTTGGCCGGCATCCGCGTCTCGGCACTCCTGACGGTGGGTATCTCTGCGATCGCAACTCTCGTCGCCGGGGGCGGTTTGGGCGACTTCATCAAGAGCGGCTTGGCTCGCCTTCCCCTCCCCAATTCCCTGGAAGCCATCTGGACCGGTGTGATCTTGTCCCTGGCTCTGGCCTTTGTCATTGACTCACTGCTGCGCGGTGTCGGTCGATTCACCACCCCTCGAACCAAGAAAGCCTGATAGGAGTTAGTCGTGAGCGTGGAACCACTCATCAAGTTGGAGAACGTCACTAAGTCCTATCCGGGCGTAGACGAACCAGCCGTGAAGGACTTGAACCTGGAGGTCTATCCAGGTGAGATCCTCGTCCTCGTCGGCCCTTCCGGCTGCGGCAAGAGCACCACACTGCGCTTGATCAATCGAATGATCGAACCCACGTCCGGACGGATCATCTACGAGGGTGAAGACGTCACCAAGGGGGACCCAAATGAGCTGCGTCGTCGAATGGGGTACGTGATCCAGCAGATCGGACTTTTCCCTCACCGGACGATTGCCGAGAACATTGCGACGGTTCCCAAGTTGCTCAAGTGGCCGAAGGACAAGATTCGCGCTCGGGTGGATGAACTCCTTGAAGTGGTCTCGATGGACCCGACCATCTACCGCGATCGTTACCCGTCGGAGCTCTCCGGTGGACAGGCACAGCGCGTGGGTGTGGCCCGAGCGTTGGGGGCGGATCCAGATGTCTTGCTGATGGACGAACCGTTCGGCGCTATTGACCCCATCACTCGTGATCGACTCCAAAACGAATTCCTTCGTCTCCAGGGGGAACTGAAGAAGACGATCGTCTTCGTCACGCACGACATAGACGAAGCGGTCAAGATGGGCGACCGAATTGCGATTCTGCGTGAGCAGAGTGAGATTGCCCAACTGGATACGCCTGAGCACATCCTGACCGACCCGGCCGACGAGTTCGTGGAGA
>JAQCBM010000179.1 GCA_027729865.1 Actinomycetota bacterium | reverse complement strand
CTCGATATCTGGATCTACTCAACCGGGATCCACTCTTGGCTCCGGTGAAAGGCGTCTTCGCTGCCCAAGAGATCAAGCCGCAGGCGCGGACGTTGGCGCAGGACCGAGGTATCGAGTGCCTCGTGGTCGATTATGAGGGACTCAAGGGAACTGTGGATTCTGGCCTCCGGCTGTTCTGACCTTTTGGCAGACTGCCTTCATGGATGAGTCGGGAGACATACGAAGCGTTGCGGTCATCGGTATGGGCACCATGGGTACCGGCATCGCTGAAGTGATTGCCCGGCACGGCCTTACCGTCAAGGCGATCGACGTTGACGACGACGCTCTGGACGCGGCGCGGCAACGGATCGAAGCGTCCACCGAGCGCGCTGTGTCCCGGGAAAAGATGACTTCCTCGGATCGATCCGAGTTGCTCGATCGAATCATCTTCACCACGAACATCCAGGAGTGCGTTGCTACGAACATGGTGATTGAGGCGGTCACGGAGGATATCGATCTCAAGCGAGAACTTCTAGGCCAGCTCGATGGCCTTGTGGGCGAGCATGTGATCTGGTGCACCAACACGTCATCACTTTCCGTCACGCAGATCTCCACGGCCGTGAGTCAGCCCTCGCGAGTGGTAGGCCTGCACTTCTTCAACCCGGCGCCCGTGCAGGACTTCGTGGAGATCGTGCGGACCGTGGTGACCGACGACGCGGTGGTCGAACAGGTGCGAGCTTTCGCTGAGCGGATTGGTAAGCAGGCAGTCATCTGTGAGGACAAGGCGGGCTTTATCGCCAATAGCTTGCTCTTCGGCTACCTCAACCACGCCGCTTCGATGTACGAGCAGAAGTATGCGAGTCGAGAAGACATCGATACCGCGATGCGTTTGGGATGCGGGCTACCGATGGGGCCCCTCGCGCTGCTCGATCTCATCGGCCTGGACACCGCTTACGAGATCTTGGACACGATGTATCGGCAAGGCCGCGATCGGCTTCATGCACCGAGCCCGATCCTCAAGCACATGGTCACCGCAGGGTTGAAGGGTCGAAAGTCTGGTCGCGGCTTCTACACCTATGCCGCACCCGGGTCACCAGAGGTGGTGACTGACGGACTCACACCCGATCCAGCGTCCTCGGGTCAGCAAGCACGCTCTGTCTCCAGTGTTGGTGTGGTGGGTTCCGGAACAATGGCCACAGGGATTATCGAGGTGTTCGCGAAGGCAGGCTTCGCCGTCACCTTCGTCGCGCGTTCCTCGGACAAAGTAGACAGGGTGCACTCGTCGATCGCCCGCAGCCTGGAGAAGGCGCTCCAGCGCGGAAAGATTTCCGAGGCCGACGCCGAAGCCACGCGTGGTCGGGTTAACGGCACCACGCTGCTTGACGATCTGGGAACGGTGGATCTCGTGGTCGAAGCGATCGCCGAGGATCTAGAAATCAAGACCGCATTGTTCGAAAACTTGGATGAGATCTGCAAAGACGGAGCGGTCCTTGCCACCACCACGTCCTCGCTCCCTGTCGTGGACTTGGCGGCGGTCACGTCTCGACCTGGTGATGTGGTCGGCTTGCACTTCTTCAACCCTGCTCCGGTGATGAAGCTCGTGGAGGTTGTCGACACCGTTGCTACCTCACCGGACGTGATTGCCACGGCGATGGACGTTGTTGCGCGAATCGGAAAAGTGGGAGTGCGGTGCGGTGACCGAGCCGGCTTCATTGTGAATGCATTGCTTTTCCCGTATCTCAACGACTCGATCAAGATGGCAGAGGGCAACTACGCCAGTACCGAAGACATCGATACCGCCATGAAACTCGGATGCGGTTACCCCATGGGTCCGTTCGAGCTTCTCGATGTGGTCGGCCTCGATGTGTCTCTAGCGATTCAACAGACGCTGTACCGAGAGTTCCGTGAGCCTGGATTCGCACCGGCCCCGTGGCTGGAGCACCTGGTCACGGCGGGTTACACGGGGCGCAAGGCCGGTCGAGGTTTCCGCTCGTACGCTTAAGGGCCTATGGGCCGTAAGAATCGCCGCAAGGTCGAACCGGTTCGCGCAGCACCGGTGTCCAACCAGCGCCTCGAGTCTCATTCCGATGGTGACTGGTACGTGCGGTCCCTCACGGGCTCTTCTGCCACGAAGACGTATCGATGCCCCGGATGCGATCACGAGATCCGGCCGGCTACTCCGCACGTTGTGGCATGGCCGGCCGATGATCCACGGGGCGCCGAGGATCGAAGGCATTGGCATACGCCATGCTGGTCGGCCCGCAACAGACGAGGACCGCGAAGGTGACTGCCGATCAGAAGATCACGGCTAATTCCGTGTTGCCTGCTGATCGACGACCGTTGCGTTTCAGGGCAACTGACGGCCTAGAACTCATAGGTGAAGTCGCTCTGCCGGTCGAGAAGGAACCTGTTGCGACGATCGTGTGCGTTCACCCGCTGCCCACACACGGCGGAATGATGGATTCTCACGTACTTCGAAAGATGTCCTGGCGATTGCCTGCATTGGCCGAAATCGCTGTTCTTCGCTTCAACACTCGGGGAACGAGCAGCGCAGCGGGAAGTAGTCAAGGTGAGTTCGACTCTGCGCAGGGCGAGGGATTTGATCTGCACGCGGCCATCGAGCAGGCGGTTGCAATCGGAGGCGGTGACATATGGCTACTCGGCTGGTCCTTTGGAACCGATGTGGTGCTCAAGCACGGCGATGTCGATCCGGTGGCAGGAGCGATCTTGCTCAGCCCGCCGCTGCGCTACACCACCGAGCAAGAACTGGCTTCCTGGGAGGACTCTTCTCGGACAGTCGTCGCCTTCGTTCCTGAGTTCGACGACTTCCTGCCCCCGGGGCCAGCAGCCGAGGCATTCTCCGTTGCGCCCAGAATCCAGGTTGTTGCTGTACCCGAAGCCAAGCATCTGTGGGTGGGGGAGAAGTTCGTCGCCGATCTGCTTGATCGAGTAGTCAATGTCATTCGTCCTGGCTTCGGTGACCTGCCCCGCGAGTGGGCCGGACCGATGGACAAGTGGAGCGACCTGTGACCGACATCGCCTGGACCGATGAAGGAATCGGACCGGTAGTTGTCCTGCTCCACGCGTTCCCGTGTAACCGGTCTATGTGGGACGGTCAGGTAGCAGGCTTGGTCGACGCAGGCTGGCGGGTGATGGCCCCGGATCTTCCCGGCTTCGGCGACAGCCCCTTGCTTACAGAGCCTCCGTCCTTGACCGCGGTGGTGGAGGCGTTGGTGGCATCCCTGCTCGAGCGCTCGGTGGATCGGTGCGTGCTCGTCGGCCTGTCCGTGGGTGGTTACCTCATCATGGAGTGGCTGCGTCGCCATCCGGAAATGATCGCCGGCATGGTGTTTTGTGACACCAAGGCCAGTGCCGACACCGACGAGGCTGCTGCCGGGCGACTAGAGATGGCGGCCGCGGTTGAGCGCGACCCAACGTCTTCTTCGTCAACGCTGCGCGAGCGCCTCTTGCCGGTGATCGTCGGCGAGACCGCCAGGTCAAATCGTCCTGAGGTGGTTGAGGTCGTTGCCACGTGGATGGACGCGGCCGAACCAGACAGCGTGGCTTGGTACCAGCGCGCCATGGCTGCACGGCCTGACTCGATTGCCACGCTGAGTGAAGCCGAAATGCCGGCTCTTGTCCTGTGGGGTGAAGAAGACGTGATGGCACCTGAAGTTGAACAGGACGCGATGGTTGCTGCGCTGCGCGACGCTCGATTGGCAGTCATCCCGAAGTCGGGACACCTGTCCGCGGTCGAGAACCCATCAATCGTCACTCGTGAAGTGGTGGACTTCGTCTCGATGGTCCGCCGAGTTAACCTCGAGGGTTAACTCCCGCTTCAGTCGTTGATGAGTAACGTGATGATCCGGTCATCGCGCGGACCTGGGTCACCGCGACCATCGGTGTTGTTCGTCATCAACCACATGCGGCCGTCTGGGGCGACTTGAATCGTTCGAAAGCGGCTGCGTTCACCGATGGGAACCGCTACCGGTTTGCCCGCTCGGGTGCCATTGAGGGGCACTCGCCACAACACCTCACCGCGCAGGCTGGCAACGTACGCGTTATTGCCGTTGATCGTCATGCCGCTCGGCGATGCGGTGGACGTGGGCGACCAGGTGACCTTCGGATTAGTGAATCGTCTATCTGAACTGCGGCCCTCCACGATTGGCCAGCCGTAATTCCTTCCTGGCAGGAGCAGGTTCAATTCGTCGGCCTTGGACGTGCCGAATTCGGTCGCCCATAGGCGGCCTGCATCATCTAGTGCCAGTCCCTGCACGTTGCGATGCCCGAGCGTGTACACCGGTGATCCGGGGAACGGATTGCCCGCGGCCGGTCGGCCGTCGAAATCCACGCGCAGCACTTTGCCGGCTAGGTTTCGACGGTCCTGGCTGAGGTCAGGAATGCCGGCATCACCGGTGGCGACGAACAAAGTGTCGTCATCCACGAGGAGCCGTCCGCCATTGTGATAGCTGGCTTTCGGAATCCCTGTGACGATAGGTGCCTGCTTGCCCAGCCGTCGGCCGTCCCACGCAATACGCACCACTCGGTTGTCGTTCCTGCCGGTGAAGTAGGCGAACAGGTACTCCGGTTGTGCGTTGCCGGTGGTAGGCGGAACAGCTATGCCGAGGAGTCCACCTTCACCGCCCGGCTCCACGCCACTGACTTTGCCTACAACGGGTGCACTCGACAGGGACGTCGCTGGTAATCCGGGCGATTGAGCTGGAATGCGACGGATGCGCGCCGTGTCGCGCTCGGAGATCAAGGCCGATCCGTCCGGTAGGAAGGCCATGCCCCACGGGCTGGTGAGGTTCTGCGTGATTGTCTGCTGGGAGGCGACCTTCACGCTGGGGACCGCCCCAGCGGAGGACAGGGTTGCTCCGGAAGTGATGAGTGCTAGCGAGACAACGGACACCAGAAGTTTTCGCATTCGTCCAGTATGCGTCAGATCCCGCACCTTGGCACCCGCCCCCGTTGCT
>JAQCBM010000178.1 GCA_027729865.1 Actinomycetota bacterium | reverse complement strand
TCCAGTCGAGGCCGCTCGGATAGTGCTCAAGATCACCGACACATTCCGACCACGCTTCAATAATCCATACTCGCCTGCATCCAACCGAGGACAGGTAGCGATCACGAATGTGCTGTTCTACCCGCAATTCACTGTGGGCCAACTCATCACCACGACTTTCAATGTGAGGACTTCACCTGACGCTCCATCACCGAGCCCATCCACCAGCTCAAGCGCAAGCCCCACTTCGAGTCCCACTTCGAGCCCATCGGCGAGTCCCACCACGAGTGGCCCTAGCCTCGCGCCAGACCAGTGACTTGCCAGCCAGAGATTACGGTATCGGCACAGTCACTGGATCAGACCAAACCGTGGTCTCTGATGGACTGGGGCTAGGACTGGACTCCACTGAAGGCCGATCTGTAGGGGTAGGGCTTTCCTGGGCCGCAGTGGGGTCCGAGGAACCGCTCGTGTCGGTGCTTGGCGCCGGCGAAGGCGTGACCATGAAGGCTGGATCGGGTGGAACCTCGGTCAGGGTCGGTGAGGGCGACGGGCCCGCCTTCTTCGTCTTTTTACAGAACGTCTCGGAATAGGCAGAAGTCTGATCACCGGCAGTACTTCTCATTCGGAAGCAGTACCTGGTCGCAGGCTCCAAGTCTTGAACCTCGAGTGCAGTATCACTAGCGGCGGGCCCAGGGGTCACACTCGACCAACCAGTGAAGACCTGACGTTGAACCTCGAAACCTGAGATTTGCACGTTCGTATCGCAAGAGTCAACCTCTTCTCCTTCGGGGGTCTCCGAGGGACGCATCCAAGTGAGCGCTAGCGATGTATCACTGAGCTTGTCCGCCATGGGCTTGAACGGCGGGCAGGGCACGTTTTCGGCTTCCTCTGCTGATTCGCCAGTACCGTCACCAGCCGATGCTGCGTTCTTCGCCTCCTCGACTTCGGCTTCCGTCGGCATCAGTACGCACATCTGCGGCGTGAAAAGGGACTGAGTCTGACCCGCCTTGGCGACAAGTCGATAGCAGTTCTGCTGACCCAACTTCGTCTTGGTGACAACGAAACGCGCAGTTCCGGACGGGACATCCCCCACATGAGTGCAGTCGCCACACGATGGCGATTCGGTGTCGTATTCGTATTGAGTCTGAGCAGGTGCTGTGTCGCTGGGTGTCGGACTCGCATTCGGTGCCGTCGGTGTCGATTCCGGCGAGGGAGAGGAAGTACCCGCACCCCCACCAGCCCCGACAGCGGCAGGTATGAAGGAAGCGGCCGTAACGAATCCAGGCGTGAGGTATTCCATGCGCGGTCTCGTCGCTTGCGTCATAGCCCCGATTGCCGTGGGAGAATCAGGCGTACTGAGTGCATTGCCTGCAGCCCCCACCGCATAGATGGAATATCCCGTTGCCCCGGGTACTGAATTCCACCTAAGAAGGATTTGATTCGTTCCCAACTGTTCTGCTGTGAAGTCAGAAGGTGTGGCTGGCGGTGCCACGACAACATCTCCGGACCCGGACAGGGAAATCCTGCTCAAGACGAAGGCCGCGATGATTCCGAGGATTGCAAGAAGAAGCACCAGCCGGCCGATAATCCCTAACCGGAAGCGAATGAGCGGCCGCTGTATGACGATGACACGCTGAACAGCCGACTGCATGTCTTTAAGGGGCGTACCGAGAGTGACATCTTTGTTCGGCTCGATTGCGGCCAGCATGCTCAGTGTTCTCTGTCTGCCCACCAAATGGAATGGACCGGTCAGGGTCACTCGGGTCCAGACTGTCTCGCCAGGGGCGAGTTCAATGAGCGAGTCATCCGCCTTCAAGCGCAAGCGTCCATCGGGATCCCATAGGCGCAAGATCACACGGATGGCGGTGTTGCCGTTGTTCGTGACACTCGCGTAAGTCGACGCCCGCCGAGCCATTTCGATCGTCGTACGACTGACGTTCAGGACGGATTCGTAGAAAGGTTCGACGGTGACGCTGAGTTCCGCCACCGTGCTCTCATTGGGGTCCACTTCGGATGTTGCTTTGATCCCAACGGGATAGGTCTGTGCCTGGATGCGAGACGAACGAGGCGGCTTGATGACGATTGCTGCCGAAGTCTCGTCCCCGGGGAACAAGGACAGTTCAGACGGTACGAGGGAAACCCACGCGGACCCAACGCCGACTGAGGATAAGGAGTACGTCTCGACGACCGGGCCGACGTTGCGGACCGTAGCCTTGACCCGAACGGGTTGCCCGGGGCTGGCTGTCACATGATCCTGGGACAAAGTCACCGTGGGGCGCGGAAAGACGCTCCGCTCAGCCACGACCGTCCCCGCGAGCGCGTCTCCTTGCTGCGCGACGCTATCGGAAGCGGAACCAGTGTTCGATGGGCTCGTTGACGGCTGGCCCTCTGAGCCGTCTCCTGCATTCCCCGTTACCTCAGTAACCCAACGCAAGTACTGCTCTTCACCGCTCTCCGACTCGTCCTCAGACACTGCTGTTCGCCTCCCCTCGACTGGAATCCGTCAAAGTGGCTAACGACTGCTGCAGGGGAAACGACAATCGACCCAGTTTCTGCCACTCCCGAGCCGCCCCCCACGTGACATGTTCAAAGGAAACGTCGCAGCCCGCCCCTGCGGCAGCGAAAGCCGCAGAGATACACGCCGAGCTGATCCCGCCACCCGATAGCTCGAGCGTGGAGAGGGTCTCGAACTCATCGTCGGAAATGTTTCGGCCTTGCTCCCCGAGGCACGCCCGCCAAATCCTCTTCCTGAGATCTTGGGTGGGTTCGGGAAAGTCCACTATGCAGTCCAGGCGTCGAGAGAAGGCATCGTCGAGATTGGCGCGAAGGTTGCTCGTCAGGATCGCTAGTCCGTCGAACGACTCCATTCGTTGCAACAAGTACGCAACCTCGATATTGGCGTGTCTGTCACGCGCATCACTGACTTGCGAACGCTTCCCGAAAAGGGCGTCGGCTTCGTCGAACAAGAGCACACCGTCAGATTGTTCAGCGGACGTGAAGATCTGCTCAAGTCGCTTCTCTGTTTCCCCGATGTATTTGTCGACAACACTGGAGAGATCTACGTGAAACAAGGGAACACCGAGCTCACCCGCTAGCGCCTCAGCAGCCATGGTCTTCCCGGTGCCGGACGGCCCAGCGAACAAAGCAGTGATCCCACGCCCCCTGGTGCCACCGGGCCGCATCGCCCAATCGTCAAAGACGCGATCCCGGAGCCGAACACGACCCAGCAAGTGAGAAAGCTCTTCCTCGACTTGCTCAGGCAGGACGAGGTCGGCTAGCCGAAACGTAGGAATCACGGGGCGGGCCAGGGTCCCCATTCCCGAGGGGTAGGACCTATCCATTCTCGCGTTCCCGTGGACCAAACGTTCGCGTATTTCCTCAGGTTCGAGCCGCTGTAAGGTATCCACCATCCTGGGGTTGTCGAGTTGCTGGCCCAGATACTCGAGCCATTCCGCCCTGATTGCGGGAGATGCCGCAGGGACATCCACGATCCTGTCCGAAGCAACGTCGGGCGTGACGCTCGGTCCCGTGACAACGATTACCGGGACGAAGCTTTGGTCCAGCCCTGACAGGATCTCCGGGACCCGGTCAGGGGGAACTTGGCGCGCATCCACAACGACCGGTGCGCACGCCAAACCAGCTTCGCGCAGGACGGCTTGGAGCACTTCGCTGCATTCCACGCCATCCTTTGGCAGATCGCTCGCGTCCATGAGGAGTACGCGCGCATGTCCTGCCATACGAAGTCGGTGGTGGGCGATGCACAGTGCTCCTGAACCTTGATGCGCACGCAGGCAGATGAGAGCCGAATCCTGTCTCGATCCGAGCGGCCGTACATCCGGGAATGGCGCCAAATCAGGAAGAATCTCTCCTGGGATCAAGAGTTCGTTGCGCCACGTCAAGAATTCCCGCGCCCGACTATCGAATCGACCATCACCGAGGAAGTGTCGTACGAAGCGCTCCGAAGCATTCACAATCCTCGACGGAAGCGGATGGTCCGGCCTACGCAGCTCGATGAGCCCCATTCGACGCAGAAATCCATCCACGTCGAAGATGCTTCGGGCTGCCGGCGAAGAAGGATCTGACCCAATCAGCCGCAAGGTCGTGGCGACAGATGGGCCCCGAGTATCCACTTCGTTGTTCAAGACAATGAAGAAGGATTCGAAGCGGGGATCGATATGGACGGCAGCTGCCACGATAAGCGCACCCATCTGCGCATCCGAAAGCCCGCACAGCATTGCCCAGCGAGTCAAGTCTTCCGGGAGGTCAGCATCGGAAACGACAACGCGTGAGTCCACGCCCTCTAGGTCGCGGGCATCTCGAATGACCAAGTCAAGCGGAAAGACGTGGCCGCGTTGATCGTCGGGGACGTCGTCCGGCTTGCGCGACTCCGCCACAAGGACGGCGATCCGCTCACCAACGACCTTGAGAAGGGAATGTGCGTGATTCGATGCTCGCGGATCCCAGACCTGCGGGGGGGTTGCCATCAGTTCGACCCTCGCTTGCGGGTGCGAATCCCCGCGTCGGGTGCCTTGGGATCGCGCCCACGGATGGTCTCGCGGAGGGAATCGCCGGAGCTCGAAACCACCGCCTGGGGCGGGACAGTCTGCGGAGGACCGACGGGTTCTGCCACACCGGACTCGACGGGGAGACTGACGACTACGGAAACGAAAGGGTGGTAGTCCGTCCCCATCGCAGACCACAACTCGGTGGCGAAACGATCGGAGAAGATCTTTCCGCCCACTCGCAAGTGGAGATTGTGACCTTGTTGGAGCAACTGGGCGAGTTCACCGCCGCAGAAGCGCTCGGGGATGTAGTCGTACTGGATGAGGGCCCGAAGGGCGAGTCCGAGAAGTTGATGATCGTCTTCCGGCCGAGAAGCCCATGCTGTCAGTGCATACGTGAGGTTGAAGAAACGGAATGGTTGCCGCCGCGATTCGACGGTTCCGTCCTCCCCCATCACTTCGATGAGGGTGGTGGTTC
>JAQCBM010000177.1 GCA_027729865.1 Actinomycetota bacterium | reverse complement strand
TCCTTCCCTATCATCTCGTCGCGGCAACCCGCATCAATGGGCCTATCGTCACACCGCACATAAAGTTGAGCAATACCGACTTTCAGCCAGCACAAAAGTAGTATATCGGGCAAAGCGCGCATGACTCGGGGCGGTCTCCATGCGTCGACCGCCCCGAGTTCGTCTACTGCTAGCGCTTGATATTCATGAGCTCCTGAAGCATTTCGTCGGCTGCCGTCAAGGTCCGCGAATTCGCGGCGAACCCTCTCTGCGCCACGATCAAGTTCGTGAACTCGCCGGCGAGGTCAACATTGGACATTTCTAACGTGCCGCCCTGAATCGAGCCGCGGCCATCGGACATCGGTTCACCAATCAACGGCACCCCTGAGTTCACGGTGTTGCGGTACGTCGTATCGCCCACCTTCTCAAGAGCGTTGGGGTTATTGAAGGTTGCCAGGGCCAACTGGGCGATCGCCTGCTTCACGCCATTGCTGTAAACACCGATCAACTGGCCGTCGCTGGTGGTCGTGAAGGTCGACAGGGCGCCCACGCCCCGCCCATCCTGAGCCGTCACCGCAAATGAACTCGGTGACGCGTATTCAGTCAGACCAGTAATGTTGACGACAAAAGCTTGCCCGTTAGCAATATTGCCGGCAGGAACGTTTCCACCAGTGACCGTAATCGGGTTCGCTTGAGCGCCCGCTAGGGCGCCCGTTGCCGCGTCGAAGGCGATAGCGATAGCAGCACCACCATTGATCGACATCGTGTATGCGTTATCACCGGTCTTCGTGATCGTTGCCGTGGCCGTGGCCGGTACCCCAATCGCGTCGTAGACGGTGATGGCGCTCGTGACAGTACCTGCGACAGCAAGCGTCGAAGGAATGTTGCCTGACACAGTCATGGCGTCGGAGGCAACAGGGGCAATGTACGTCGACACTGGCAAAGAAATATCGCCAATAACGCCATTGGCATCGATCGCGCCCGTTGCATCGGCTGTCCAACCTTGAAGGATGCTGCCATCTGGGGTAACGAGTTGCCCATCCGCATCTGTCGTGAAGGCACCAGCACGGGTGAACAGGTTCTCCGTGCCGTTATTGGCAACGAAGAAACCATCACCTTGGATCATGAAGTCCGTTGCGACACCGGTCAATTGCGCTGAACCTTGATTGAAGTTAGTGGAAACTCCGGCGAGGGCTACGCCGAGTCCAATCTGAACCCCGTTCTGGCCACCTTGATTCTCGACAGCCACTCCAGCTGCAACGGGGGCAGCAGGGGATTTAACAGCCTGAGAGATAACCGACTCAAAGACTGCATTTTGTGCCTTGAAGCCGGCTGTATTGACGTTGGCAATGTTGTTGCCCACTACGTCCATCATCTGCTGATGAGAACGTAGTCCGGTGATCCCGGAAAAGATGGAGCGAAGCACTGTGTACCTCCGTTTGGCGTTCGGTCAAGCCGCGCGACCCGACCCTTGGGTTGATAACGCCATCCGTGGCAGTTAGTCATTGAGCGAACGTGTCCCTGTCGCTCAGGCTATTCAATTGTGAAGGGGTAGCGGCTCATCCCGATCTGTGAGCCACGTGGACGTTGTTTCTGCCTCACCCCACTTCTTCGGTGGGCTCAACCGGAACAGCACCCACATCGGAAGCATCAGGACTGGAATCGCTGAGTGGTTCAACGGACTCCGTCAAGGTGGAGTCGTCTTGCACGGGCGATTCATCGGGGGTGGCATCAACGCCGGCAACAGATGCATCGGAATCGCTGGTGGACGTCGAACTCTCCCGTAAAGCTTCGATCAAAGCGGGCGCGAGAGAAGAGGCCAGCGATGGCCCCAGAGCACTCACCGCTTCAGAGACGCCGAGTTCGGACGCACTACCAAACACCGTGGTTACGTTCTCCAGGGCGACCTGTTCACCATTGATGATCAACGTCTGGCTGTCGGGCGTGTACTCAGCAGACTCCACCACACCTTGCACCGGAATCCCCGACGCGTCGACATAGGTGACCTGCTTACCCACCAGTTGGGCGGCTTGCATCTGCATCTGACTCGTCATGGAACTTTCGCCCTGACTTGTCAGGTCCGCCAACTTTTCCACCATGGTGAACTGCGCCGTCTGTGCCAGGAACTCAGCACCGTCAGCAGGATTGAGCGGATCCTGATACTTCAGTTGCGCAACGAGCAATTTCAGAAAGGCATCCTGCCCGAGTTCATTGTTGGAATCCTTGGACCCGGGAACTTCCCGGGTACCCATCTGACTCAAGGGTGCCGGTAGAGAACTCACGGGGTTAGTGGTCATGGCGGAGACTCCTTGCATAGAGGTACTTCCGGACAACGGGCTTACACGCGGACATCGACACGACCCCCCGAGATCACTCCGTCGCCAACCGTCGGATCACCTGCACTTCCGAAACGCCCAGTCGTGGGTTCGGTTGGCCCTCTGTCGACCGAGTCGACGCCGACTTCTCGAGTCACCTCCCGCTCATCATCACCAAACGAGGATGGATCTCGATCAACCTGACTGTCCACCAAATCCAGACCCGACTGAAGCAGGTCCTCGCGAAGTTCCGGCATGGCTTCTCGTAGTACATCGACGGCAACCGCACTCATTCCGAACGCCTGAAGCGACACAGCCCCACCGCTCACCTGAAGCTTGACCGTCACGGAACCGAGGTCCGCTGGTCGAAGATTCAACGTCGTTTCGTAGGAGCCATCGGATCGACCCCGAAAGGCCGATACATGGGCAGCGAGCTGCTGGGCGACGGGTTGTTCAGAACCTCGAGGATCGGCCAGTGGTGTCGTCGATTGCATCTGTGCCGGTAGCACTGGACTCGCCACTCCAGCTAGCCCGGGAGCCCCTACGGTCTGAGCCCCACCAGGTGTTCCGGTCCCGCGACTTTCCCCAGCAATACGGGGATCAGGCTCGGATGCCCCCCTAACATTCCCGTGCCTCTCCCCCGGTGCGCGCTCGGATGAGACCTCGGGGGTCAGTGCCGGAGATGCTTCCGCTGAGGTGGTTGAACTCGACGACGCCCCACCGGCGGTTGGCGGTCCTGCTGCCCCTTCGGTTGACTGGATTGCGGCCGGCGTCGCAGTAGCGGCCGCACCGCCAGATGGGGTGCCGACCGGCCCGGAGACTGGCGCACCCGGTAAGGCCGGTGGCGACGCCGAGGATTGGGCTGCCGACTGGCTCGAGGACGGGGCGCCTCCCTGTCCGGCCACCTGGCCCGCGAGTGCAGGAAGGTCGACGCTGGACGATGCCGCCGTCGTGGTCGCTGCCGGTGGTTGGGCCGCGGCGCTCCGCTGATTGGCAACTGCCGACTCCACCCCCGCGCTGGCCCCGTTGGATTCGGCCCCAGCAGGAGCAGACGACGCAGTGCTTCCCGCTGGAATCGTTGGCTGCGTTGTTGGCTGCGTTGTTGGCTGCGTTGTCGACTGGTTCGCAGATTGAGAAGTCGTGGGGGCTGCAGGTACGCCAGGATTTTGCCCCACGACCCCACCCGAAGAGTCGGTCGCGAGCTTCGTCCCGAGCGCGTTCACGTCCTGGGGTGAGCGCACCGATTCTGTTGCGGTCGGGACATGGCCTGCTGCGACGGTGGTCTGCGCGGCCACCGCGGGTATATCGGCGATGCCTGCGCTCCCAGTTAGCGAACCATCAGCAGGTGCCTCTCCGCCTGAACTGACCTCATTCACCGCCATGGCACTGTCGCTTGCCAGCAGAACAGGAGGCTCGCTGGAGTCCTCCGCTGAATCTGCTTGCCCAATGGAGCCCTCATCAGGGACCTCGGCTAGATCGTCGGTCGATCGAGAGCCGCGCGTAGCAGAAGACTCCGCCACGGTTGTCTCAGAGTCGCCAGACTCTCCCGACGTGGCCCGAGATGAGACGTCAGATGCAGATTGGTCCGCCGACTCATCGTTTCTGACCCGCTCGCTAGTGCGATTCAGTTCGGCAGCGAACTCGCCGTTCGACTCCCCAGGTACTGACATATCCGAACTCGAGATCGGCGATGGAAGGAAGGAAACTGGTGAAACTACCGTCATGACGATTCTCCTCCGTCTGAAGTGCTGCTACGAACAATTAAGCGGCCACGAGACAGATCCTCTGTCTCTTTTTGCGCAACTCGGGTTGCCTCGTCACGATCCGCTTTCGCCTGACGGTCAACGAGCTCTTGGCCAATCTCTTTCTCCCTATTGGCCACGATCCACCGCTCACGGGCTTCGCGTTCGCGGAGTTGGGCGAGTAGGAGAGAGTCAGTAATTTGGCGCAGGCACGCGGCCGAACTCGACCGCAATGTCGCCAGGTTTTTCGCATGGTTCACGTTGCGAGCTCCCGACATGACCAGGTGCGCCAGGTTGGAGGTCGCTTCCTCAAGCTGTATCTGCAGGCCATTGACTTCGTGGCGCTGAACTCCGAGTTCCGCGAGCGCCGTGGACTCACGTGCACTCCGCACTTTGAGGAGAACATCGACACTTTGACGCCTCATGCCGCGCTCGCAATCTCGGCCAATTGACGCTGGGACTCCTCCAGCGAGGGAGCGTCTTTGGTCACCTGCCTCAGGAAGTCGTTGATCCTTGACATCAGTCGCACTGCAGTATCCACATCAGCGTTGGTCCCGGGCACATACGCACCAACTTCGATCAGAACCTTCGCATCGCGGTAGGCCGCGAGAAGTCGCTTAATCGTCGCAACGTGCACGTCCTGGTCAGGACTGGAGATGGCGGGTGCAACGCGGGAGACCGAGCCAAGCACGTCAATCGCCGGGTAATGATTCGATGTCGCGAGGTCGCGGTCTAAAACGATATGTCCGTCCAGGATGGATCGCGCGCTGTCTGCAACCGGATCTTGCATGTCATCGCCTTCTACCAAGACGGTGTAGATCCCAGTTATCGATCCAGCGTCAGATGCTCCCGCCCGCTCGAGCAACCGCGGAAGCATCGCGAAGGCAGAGGGTGGGAAAGCCCGAGCAGCAGGTGGTTCGCCCGCGGAGAGCCCCACTTCCC
>JAQCBM010000176.1 GCA_027729865.1 Actinomycetota bacterium | reverse complement strand
AAGGTCGCGCTCGAAGCAGGCGTGACCCCGCTTGAGGGTTTGCGCGCAACCGACGTGGAACGTGATGCGAGCGGTCGCGTCGTCGCTGTTCTTTTCAACGACGCGGAAAAGCAAACAACGCGCATCGAATGCAACCGACTGATCGTTGCCGATGGCGTGCGCAGCCAGCTCGGCCGCGTGCTCGGCCGCGAATGGCACCGCAGCACTGCGTACGGAGTTGCCGCGCGCGCATATATCGAGTCTGGTCGCAGCGATGATCCGTGGATCTCCAGCCATCTCGAATTGCGCGGCACCGAGAACGAATTGCTCAGCGGTTACGGCTGGATCTTCCCGCTCGGTGATGGCGAAGTGAACATCGGCGTGGGCACCCTCGCCACCGATAAGCGCCCGGCCGATGTGAACCTACGCCAGCTCATCAAGCACTACACCGATCAGCAGCGCACCGATTGGGAACTCGAAGGTGAGTTGCGCGCAACGTGGTCGGCGATGTTGCCGATGGGCGGCGCGGTGAGCGGTGTTGCCGGTCCGAACTGGATGCTCGTGGGCGATGCTGCCGGATGCGTGAACCCGCTGAACGGTGAAGGCATTGACTACGGCCTGGAAACCGGCCGACTCGCAGCAGAACTACTCACCTCAAGTACCAACAACTACGTCACCGCGTGGCCAACCATTCTGCGTGAGCACTACGGCCTGGCGTTCTCGATCGCCCGCCGACTTGCCGGGCTACTCACCGTTCCCGGCTTCCTCACCACCTTCGGACCGGTGGGTATGCGCTCGCAGTTCTTGATGACGATCGCGCTGCGAGTGATGGGCAACCTGATCACCGAAGAGGACAAAGACTCCGTGGCGCGCGTGTGGCGCACCGCAGGACGGGCATCGATCAAGTTCGACGATCGACCGCCGTTCAGTTAGACGTCCAACCTCGACCACGCGTTAACGACTCGAGTTCGAGCTTCCTTGGCGGTAATCGCCAGACGCGTTTGATGAGCGAGATCGCGTTCCCAAGCTGCTTCATCTGGTGCAGGAGGAATTGTCGAATCTGATGGGAGGCTGCGCATTGGGCCTAACTGGGTGAACAGACGCGCAGCTTCCGGGGTGAAGGCATCCAATTCGGCGAGGGTGGCCAGGTCCCATAAATCCCGGGATGCCCGGCGATCCATGAATGTGCTCGTCTTCCATGCCACGAACGCATCCAGAGTGGGTATTGACAGGGAGGCGGGGCTGCAGTCGGAGTAACGGTCTTGGAGAGTCATGACGTGAAAGGGCCAGGCGGGGTAGTGGTTGTTGGGGAGAAGTTGCAGTTGGACCTGTGGCCCGCTGGGCACCTTCATCACGACAGGCATCACACCGGGCACTTCGGTCAGCAGCGGGCTGAAGGACGGGCGGCCGAATTCGCGTGCAAGTCCGCGAGTGAGAACCTGCAACACCTGTCCGGCGATTTCCGGCCGGGGACCGACTGCGATCAGGTCAACGTCCTCACTCAATCGGCCGTGCGGCACGTAGGAGCGGGACAATGCGGTGCCGCCGTAGAACTTCAGTTTCTCCTGCATCCCATTGGACAGTTCCGCGAGGATGTGGCTTATCAGGTGGTCGCGTTCCACCTGACTGTCGTCGGCTGCGAATTCCGCCTTGACGCGCTCTCGATCAGAATCAACCAACATGAACCATGAGCTTTCGTGCTCGGGCCAAAGCGGTACGACCTCGCACGCGGTCGGCGAGTTCGGTGAGCTCGCCAACGTTGACGACAGACATGAGGTTGCGCACAGCGTCTGATCGCATTTCGGAATCGCCGTTGAAATCCTGTGAACTCAAATCGAGAATCGTTTGGGCAACTGACGTCACGAGTCCAGGGCCGAGTTCCGTTCCGAGGTAGTCGAGATCTAAACGCTGCGGGTTTCGCCGCCGGAACTCGACTCGACCAGCTCGGGCTACCAACGAGATAGGTCGGTGTTGGGAGGGACCACATGCGTATCCGACAGACAGTGCCCGCGGCAGTGCTCCGTGGACACGGGCGGCCGACAGTCCCCACAGCGCGCCGTTGCCCACGCCGTAGACCGCCGTTGCGATTCCTGCCGCCATGTCTTCGAGGGACGGAAGCCAGTCGCGATCGCGTTTGTCGACCGGCACCGCCGCGTAGAAACCATGGGCCAACTTGATGGTTGCACCGCCCCGAGTGAGCCGAGCGAGTTCGGCTGCCGGCTGGGCGTACACACCCCGCGCGCTGCGCCCCGTGACCATCAATGTAGGAGCCACGAGTGCCTCGGCGGGTACTCCGGTTGCTGAAGCCCTACTCATCACTCACAAATAGTATGCTAAAACTTGGCTTAGAGCCAAGAAAAAGAGTAATTTCAGGGAGATCAAGTGTTCCGAGGCGTATCACCGGTGATACGCTGCCTCCATGGAGGAGGTATCGGTCCGCGCGCTGCGCAATTACGGTGGCCAGATCCTGGATCGAGTAGAAGGCGGTGAATCGATGACGATCACCCGTGATGGCACCCCGGTGGCACTGCTGTCCCCGCTCCCCACCCCACGCCTGAGTGCCGCGGCGCTCCTCGAGCGATGGAAGAACGTCCCGGTCATCGACGGTGATCAACTGCGCGAGGACCTCGCCGAGTTCATGGATCTCGATCTATGACCCCGCCACCGGCGGTTCCGAGGGTAGGCCTGTTGGACACCAGCGTGGTGATCGACCTACCGACCTTGTCCACCGACGAGCTTCCCGCATTCCCCACTATCAGTTCTGTGACGCTTGCCGAACTCAGCGTAGGTCCGCAACTCGCGAAAGATGAGCAGACGAGGCAAGTGCGTCAACTCACCCTCCAGCAGACGGAAAGCTCCTTCGAGCCGCTGCCATTCGATGATGCCTGCGCTCGTAGGTTCGCCATCGTTGCCACGGCGCTGCGCGAGAACGGGAGACAGTCGCGCGCCCGTGCCTTCGATGCACTTATCGCCGCGACCGCACTCGCGCACGATCTTCCGCTTTACACGCGCAACCCCCGCGACTTCGAAGGCATCAGAGAGTTGGACGTACGCGCAGTCTGAAGGGGCTGACTAACGACGTTCCTAATTGAACGTTGCGCGCCAGCGATCACCGAGTGAATCGGTCAAACGGTCCGCCGTCCGGATCTGCTTCCTCGTCAGATCCGTTGCACCGCTTCCCTCTTCCTGCACTTGGATGATCTGCAGGTACTTGCCGAAGTGACGCACGGTTGTGTACGCGTGCTCGGCGAAGCCATCGTCTCCGGGGATCGTCGTGACCGATCGCACCCATAGGAACGGATCACCATCGGCGGCCTTCTTGGTTCCGTTCGTCAGCTGGGTGGTTAGACCACCGGGCTCGTCGCCGTCAACCCCACCCTCGTCACCCGAAGGCTGCTGCTGGCCTTCGCAGCGCTTGATCTTCTTCACTACGTCGTCGTAAGCCTTCTTGGCACGCGCCGCGCTCGCATACACATGGATCTCCTGCGAAGCGTCCCCAACTGCCTGGCCCTTCATTGACAAGTACTCGACGGAGACGATGTTGTCCCCGCCCTTGCCCTCCACCTCTTTGTCCCCCGAAAGATCACACAACCACGGATCGTCGACTGCTCCACCGCCGGAATTCGACACAGCGAACACGTTCATCATCTTCGAGCCGCCGGCTAGGGACTTGCCCTCGGCCTTCGTCATCATGATCGAGTAGGCGGTCGCTACGTCCTGGCTGGACAGATCGGCCGCGCTCGCTGGAGCCATCGAACCAAGGACTAGCGCCCCGCAGGCTGCTGAAATTCCAATAACGGTGCGCATGTGGTGTCTCCTTGTGTAAATAAGCAGTTGGGTGTTGCGAAGTGTGGGGCTCCACTAGGAGCCGGTCAATATGCGTGCAAGCTCACCTTAGGTTGCTTGACCACGATCTGACACATACCCGGTGGCATGTCTTCAGGCGGCGATATCCAGCACCATCACATCCGGATCGACCAGCGCGGTGATGTCGTCGTAATCGGCAGTGAGTACCGCAACCGGTCTAGGCAATTGCGACGCCACTTCGGCAACGAGTGCATCCAACGTGGCGTTCCCACGCACCTTCGTGCGCCCGATTCGCTCACCGGCCGTGCGCCCGAGGTCCTCATCGATCACTCGAACTTTCAACGACTGCAACAATCGGTGGATCAGCGCATCACGCGGATGTCCACGCAGCACTTCGGTGAGCGTCGCCGCAGCAACGAACAGGTCAACGCCGTCTTCCTCCCAACGTCGCAATACTCGCCGCACCTCGGACCTATCGTCCGAAGCCACGGTCAGCGCAGTCGCGTCTAGGACGACTGACGAGAGAGGTAGTCCTCGTACCTTGCCCACATTTCCTCGATCTTCTTGTCGGTTCTGGCCATCTCCTCGTCGGTGGGCGGCCCATACAACTCATCCATGTAATCGAGGAAGTCGACAAGCGAACGACGACGCTCCTCCCGCTCCAGCACTTCGGTCACATACGCGGAGAAGTTCATGTCGACCGCCCGTGCGGCGATGCGCTGCTTGAGCGCTGCGGGCATGGTGATGCTGACTTTGTCGAACGGGCCGGTGAGCAAATTCGCCAGCGCCTGCTCGGCGAAGCTCTGCTGCTCTTCGGTGAGACCCTCCACAGGCTCCGGGGTGTGCTGCTCGGGCGCGCCTTCGTCGGCGTCCGGCTCGATCGGCCCAGCACTCATGGAGGCAATCCTACCGCCGGTAGGACTGCCATGGGAAGCCCTCCTGTGTTCGCCAGTCCAGCGGATATTGCTAGTCAGCAATATCGACGTTCGGGAAGTGCCCACCCAGACTGGAGCCTTAGAAGTCCCACACCTCGCTGAGCACCTGCTCCTGCAAGCTCATCCGCAGCGGCACCGTCCGCAGCACCGCCGGCGGCCCATCCAGCATCGGTGGCATTGCGTTCATCAACGCAGCAAACCCAGCGGACCCGCGATGCGCGTTCTCGGCGTCTTCGTCGGCGAAGATCTCGTACAAC
>JAQCBM010000175.1 GCA_027729865.1 Actinomycetota bacterium | reverse complement strand
CCACATTGCAGGGCAAATCAAGTGGAGCGGGTGACGGGAATCGAACCCGCATAGCCAGCTTGGAAGGCAAGAATTCACCCCCATAAATGTCCTGTGTTTACAGGGCTTTTCTAAAACCTCTCCCAACTTCTCTCCCAACTTTGGCGGGGAGTGCGCTCGTTTCTGGCGCCGTCACCATCCCATCTGGATGCTTATCACGATCAAAGAAACAGCCCGCCGACTCGGCTGGCACAGAACCACGGTGTGGCGCCGGGCTCAATCCGACCCGTCGTTTCCGACCGTCGTCTACATCGGGCCGAAGAGCCCCCGCATCAACAGCGATGAGCTCGACCGTTGGATTTCGAAATCCAAGGCCTTGAACTCCGACTTCATGTATGTCTCCCCGGACTTGCTGCAAGGCAAGGCCCGGGGTCCCCAACGCCGCAGCCGAATCGCTGCGGCCTAACCAGAAAGGAAAAGCAATGAGCAAGAAAAAAGGAAGCCGCAAGACCTCGTTCGGTGCGGTGTCAGTAGCGGAGCGCGGATCGTGGGTCCGTATCCGGTGGCGTGAGAACGGTAAGACGGTCGAGCGTTCGAAGTCGACCTGGGAGGAGGCCTGCACGTTCGCCCGTCAGGTTGAGACCCGGCTCGCATCGGGCGGGCTCGGCTCCCCGGAGGGCACGTTTGGTGGCGTAGCCGATGCGGCGATGCGCCGCGAAAACCTTCCCAACTATTCGGACAAGGCCTACGACACGCTGCGTTCTATTCTCCGCATCCACATCATGCCGAGCCTCGGAGCGAAGAAGGCCCGCCTCGTGTCGACCGCCGACTGTGCCGCGGTGCTGCGCACCATCTTCGATGCCGGCTACTCGAAGCACACCGTTGCGAAGGCCCGCAAGATTCTGTCGAAGGTCGGCGCCCACGGGGTTAAGTACGGAGTGTGGACTGCCGGACAAGAGCCGACGCTCGACGTACCGGTTCCGAAGTCGCGCACGACCGACATGAATGTGCAGCTCGCACCCGTCCCGCTGAAATCGATACCTGTCGAGTCGCAGGTGGAGAGCCTCCTGGCGGCCGCGAAGGCTCGTGAGCAATTCGATGGTGGCCGAGCCTGGTTCGTGATTGAGATGGCCCAGTTGTGTGCGCTGCGTTGGTCTGAGATTCGAGCGCTCCGCAAGCCGAACTTCGATTGGGAGCAACGCACCGTGTCTGTGTGGACGTCGCGGGACTCTGACGAGGAGAAGATGACGAAAACTGGAGCCGGTGTTCGTCGTGTAGTACGCGTCTCTGCTGTCAATACCGGAAATAACGGCAGGGAAATCTACGAAAAATGTGGCCGCATCGGTGAACAGGTAGTGAAAATTTGGTTCAAGTACGCCGATGGGTACATCCGTGACGAACGTTGGATCGTCAACGGAAAACAAGTCAACGTGTTCCGCACCGACCAGTACGGGAACCCAGCATGGCGGCCGGTGTACATGGAAGCGTCCGGGCTTGACCCGTACGGCGATGTATGGACCGAAGAGAACGGGTTCGAACCCACCGAGTGGATCTGGTGCGCCAACCGAGCACCAATCACCCCGTGACGGTTTGATCCATTTTCCCCATCTTGCACCCTGCCTGGGCGAGGAAGCTGATGCCAGACGGTGGCTGGAAATTCACTCTTCGGGAGGCTCAGTGCTTGCTTTTGCGGGCACGCTCAGCACGTTGAAGCTTCCCGAGAGCCTTCATTGCATCAAGTAGCGAACCCTGGAGGTCGCCGGTCGACTTCGCTCGCGCAACGGCAAGTCGAATCAGTCGTGGGTCTCGTAGCACCTCTATCTGCTGGGTGTTCTCTTCGCACTTGCGCCGGACGACACGGGGGAGTACGTCTCGATCGCGGAGCCGGTGCTGGTTCGGGCAGAGCGGGTGATTGTGTCTCTCTCTCCGCGGCCGCTTTAGCTCGCCTCTCTCGTTCAACTCGTTGAAGTATTAGGAGAGCTTCAACCGCCTTGATGAACGCCTTGTCAAAGTCGTGGCTGGCCGTGTAGTTGATGGCGAGCGGGATGAGCCGAGGGTCGCGAAGTACTTCGGAATCGAGTTGGCCCTTCTCAAGCGCTTCTCGGACGACTCGGGAGTAGACGGCCGCTACGACCGTAGGCGGTGGTCGCAACCCATCGCGAATCATCGCTTTGACCAGAACTTTTTGGATATGGGCCTGTCGAGGAGTCTTTGGGTTGAGCATGGCTTAATGGTGCCCGGGGCAACCTCGTGGCGCATTCCCTGCATCGGGAGGGCCCCTCTTGCGGGGTGTGTCTACATCGCCGCCTGCAGTCACCTTGGTAACCGATGACCCCTTTGGAAGCAACCGCACTGCTCGCTTACTACCAATCAGCTGCTCTAACTGACGACGACCCGTTCGACATCCGCCAGGCGCGCCTGTTTAGCGTGTCGGATGATGGGGAGCTGAAGTTTCACCTTCAGACCGGAGATGTCTATCTCGGACTCCAGGTCCTGCCTGCCGGATACGAACAGATTGGCCCGGTGCCTATTGTCGGTATCGAAACGTGTGGCTGGGCCGCCCCAGTCGAGAACGAGAACGATGATGACGTCGCCCCCTCAGAGCATCCAGGTCGGCGGCGAGTTCGCCTAGTGAGCGTGGTGAATCGCGAGAAGGAAGTGTCTTCGGCGATGGCGTTTCGCGATGACATGGAGAATGTGTTGACCAATACGACGGGGAATGGGAGCCTCGCGGAGGCGCTCGTGCGCTGCATGGATCGACTTATCTTGATGCAGTCGATGCCTCGATGATGGGGCGCAAGATCCTGAAATGGTTCGTGCTTGGCTACTTTGGTGCGTTTGCGGTAGACGTTGTGTCCGACGCGTTTGACTTGATCAGCCTTCTCGACTTCACCCTGGGGGTCGTGCTCGGATTCCAGCTCTCTGCTGGGTTTATGTTTGAAGAAGAGCGCCGCATTTTGCAAGACGTGCGCAACGGCACCGAGCAGTGAACGCGACCGACTACTTGCCGCCTTTGCGCCGATTGTCTTCGATGCAGAGCAGTTGGCAATTGTCGGCTTCGGTCGGGCCACCCTTGCTCCACGGGGTGATGTGGTCAGCTTCCATCTCCTCGATGGTGAACTTCTTCTTGCATTTGACGCAGATGCCTTTCTGTCGCTCGTACGCTTCCCGCTTCTGCTTCTTGTCGAACGTACGGATGTTTAGGTTGCGCTCCTCGCCGGTGAGGATGTAGGCGTAGATGCCTTTCTTGCTGGTCACGTCCTCGTCTTCCATGAGTTTCGCGACGTCTCTCTCAACCTTCTTCGGGTCGAGGGCCTTGTCTTTATGTTTGTTGTAGAGCGTTCCCCAGGGCAGGCCCTTCATTTCGGACCGGTACTCGGTGAACGTCGCTTTCACCCACGCGATCACTTTTTGGAAGTAGTCCCATTCGGCACTCGCATCCGTGTCGTGTTGGTGTGAAGCCATGTAGCCCTCGATGTCGCCGTCGGACAGCCAGGTGATGACTTGTTCGAGGTAGTGCTGACGGATCGGTGAGCCGTCTACATAGTCGCTGCCGAGGAGGTAGGCGGCGCAGTTGCTCTTACTGAAGATTCGCTTGGCGGCCGAAACCCATGAGCCGGAGTAGACAGCGTTGCGCAGCTCCTGCTCGGTGAGCTTCTCGCCGGCGATGTTGATGGTTCGGAACCATGCGAGCTTTTCACTGTCGGTCCCGGAGCAGCGGTACACGGTTATCTCGTAGTTGAGAAACTTCTCCTGCTCGTCGTCTTGCAGGTTGTTGAAGTAGCGGCCTTCGAAGGAGAAGTCGTTGTTCACGTACTGGCAGACGGAGATTGTGCGCTGCTGGCCGTCGATGATTTCAAACCCGCCGTCGAGGCGGACGGCCCAGTAGAAGACGTTGAGCGGGTAGGTCTTGAAGACGGTGTCGACGACGGCGTCGCGTTGTTTGTCCTTGTAGACGAACTCACGCTGGTAGGGGGGTCGGATGTCGAGTTTGCCGCCGTATCCGACGACGCCATCTTCTTGGTTGTCTACGTACTCGGTTGCGAGCTCGCGGATAGAGACGCTGGTTAGTTCAATTTTCATGGTTTACTCTTTCGACGAATAAAGATTCGGGCGTACACATTTTCACCGGCCACTATCGGACGACCATCTTTCTGTCCTTTGAACGGAATACCCATCATGTACTCGTCATAACTTGAGGCGGCCATCCCAAGTATCTCGAATTGATCCGGGTTGTATTTGTTGAGAAACGTTATTGGTACTCCCATGACGCCGGAGTGGTCCATCGGAATATCTTTTGTCTTGCTCACTTCGATTGCGTCGTAGTTGTCATACGTTTGGTACTCCTTGGGGTTGTAAGTCTTGTAGAGAACCATGTCCTCATGTCGCTTCGAAATGTCGAGGTTAGTAAACCATTGCACCCCAGAGACCCTGATCATTCCCTCACGGTGATCACCTGCAGCTGCAACATCTTCGTAGACACTTGCGAAGTGTGCTGCGTTTCCCTTGAACCCGTAGCCAAGCCACAGCTTGTTTTCCCTGATGAGAGGAAAAATCTCTTTGTAAGTGATTGCGTTCTGATGTCCGATGATGAGAAACTTTTTGTTGTACTTCATGAGCTGAGCGACGTACTCGCGGAATAAAGAAAACGGCGGGTTCGTAACGACGATGTCGGCCTGCTTTAGAAGCTCGATACTTTCGGAGCTGCGAAAGTCTCCGTCGCCTTGGAGTAGTTTGACGCCGATCTCCTCTGGGTCCGGGACTCGGTTCCCGTCTTTGTCCCCGGTGTATTCCAGCCAGATGGCTTGATCACTATCGTTCTGACTGAAGAGGTCCATTGTCTGACTCTTGTAGCAAGTGGCGATTACTCTTTTCAGTCCGAGGACCTCAAAGTTGTAGCTGAAGTAGTGAAAAAAGTTGCTGACCCTGGGATCATCGCAATTTAGGTAGACGACCTTGTCCTTGAAGTGATGTTTGTAATGTCGCAACTCCTGCTCAATG
>JAQCBM010000174.1 GCA_027729865.1 Actinomycetota bacterium | reverse complement strand
TGCGTCAGTTCACCTGCGTTCAACGCAACAACTTGCTGAGTGACCGTGTTTTGAATGAGCGTGAGGTCGTCGAAGAAGTGGACTTGCGGGTTCAGCGAAAAATTGAGCACATCAAAGGCGAGGGGGTCCGGAGGTTCTCGGTTGAGTTCGGTGAAATACAAATTCGTGCCGCCACCTAGGCGAACATCGTCGAAACCGGGTCCTAGTGCCGTTCGTGCGGACGATGCCCACTCGGCAGGAGTGACTTTGTGGCTGGTACTGAAGACGTACCAGCAGTCGATGCGCGAGCAGATAGCTGCGGACGTTTGGGCAAATGCACTTAGTTGGTCCGGGTCCGCGCAGGTAGTGCTAACGCGCAACCGTGCACCTATTCGGGAGGCGGACTCGGCTGCTGCTGCCAACTGATCCGCCGCGTCTGCCGCGCTTGGGTCGAGGTCGATGCGTAGGTGATCGAGATCCAAACTGGCGAACTGCTCCACTTGTTCGTCGCTCAACGTCGGGCTCTCGGCGGAAAGACAGGTGCCCAGGCGAGGAAGATCGGTAATGCGGTCATCGAGTGTGATCGTGACGGTGTTTGAAGGTGCGCTGGTGGCTGCTTCGCCGGGGGTGAAGGTCACGGATACGTGCTGTTCGATTGTCGCGCCGGGGAAGACTTCGACGGGAAAAGGAAGCGAAATCGGTGTGCAGTAGGTCTTGAACGAGGCATCCGTCCAGTTCCGATGGTCCTCCATTTCGAAGGTGTCACCGGTCATCCGAACTGTTGCTTCGCCCCCACCGGGAAGCGCGTGCGTGATCGCACGAATGTCCATGAATGGTTGGTGCGGCGAAATCGTCGCGGGAAACGTCGAGTTCGTGTGGCGCCCATTGGTGTGTTCGACCCGACAACTGCTACCCGCGGCGGCCATCGGATGGAGTACGCACAGGCCTAGCCGGTTGCGCAGGAAAGACGACGTGCTCTCGGCGGTGAAGTGGTACTCGATCCCGGTGGCGAACACTTGTGCGTGCACACGCCAGCGCAAGGGCTCGGCATCGAAGGAACCTCTACCGGATGCCTCGATCGTTAAGCCATCGGATGCAGCGTCGATGCTGCAGTCATCGATGTGGAAAGGTCGGTTAGTCCAATTTCGGTCCTGGAAAACCGGGTAGATGCGACGCACGGCTTCGACGCCTTGCCAGCGAATGTCTCGCAGATCGATGCCGTCAACGGTGACCTGGAGGTCCCCGAGGGTGAACTCGCTCGTCACAGCATGCTGCCCACGCGGTATGGCTCGCCACTTTCGAGCGACTGGTACGCACCTAAGGTCAGGTCAAGCACACGAAGGGTGTCCGCGCCACTGGTCTCTGGTGTTGCCCCGGTATCGAGACATTCGATCCAGTGTCGTTGGACGTTCACCACACTGTCTTGGATGCAATCCCATGGCTGAGAAGTCCACGAACGTTCGGGGATGACGAGTGTCTCTTCGTGAACGCCCGCACGAGAGACCACCTGTAGGTGGTAGTCCGGCCCCAAGGTGATGGTCCCCTCGGTTCCCTCGATCGTGACGAATGTCTGCGGGTAGGTGCTGTGATCGGACTTGCTCTCGTAGCTGGTGTCCACGATGCCGGTGGCACCGGGCAGTGACAGCACGATGGTCGCGACGTCTTCACCCTTGATCTTCGGGTTTACCCGAATAGCCTCGGTGAACAGCCGTTCGGGTTCCCCCATGAAAAAGCGCGTGAGATCGAATTGGTGCACCGAGACATCCGCGATGATCATGCGATCTGCATCCATGCACCACGGTTGCGCGGAGTAGACGTCGTGCGCAGTGCGAAAACTGATGCGACTGAAAAAAGGCCGACCGATCGCGCCGCTGTCGAGAACTTCCTTGACTTTGCGCATCGGGTACTGGAAGCGGAAGTTCTCGTGAACCATGAAGGGCAAGTTCTTGTCGGCCATCGCTTTGACCATCGCTTTGGCATCGGCCATGTCCCAGGCTAGGGGCTTTTGGCAAATTGCAGCCACGCCGTGCTCCGCGGCGAGTTCGACCATCATCCGGTGAGTGGGCGGCGTGGTGGCGATGTCCACGAAGTCCAACTCCTCCTTGGCGAACAGTTCGGCTGCATCGGTGTACGCCCGACCGCCGTAATCACGGGCAGCCGCAAGTGCGCTCGCTTCATCGATGTCGCACGTAGCGACGAGTTCGACCTCGGGCATGTCCGCCCATGCCTTGAGATGGTTCTGTGCGAAGAAGCCGCAGCCGATGAGTGCGAATTTGTAGGGTCTTGTCACAGTTCCACCTCGCGACTGGGATCGATGATCCACTCACTCCACGATCCCACGTACATTCGTGCGCCGGGAAGTCCGGCGTGCTCCATCGCCAGGACGTTCTGCGCCGCGGTGACGCCGGAGCCGCAGTAGAAGACGATTTCACTGGCATCTTGTCCAGCGCGCAGGGCGTCGTAGTGTGTTCGCAATTGCTCGGGGCTACGGAATCGACCGTCGTCGGTGATCGTCTCCGCTCGATCCGCAAGGCCGGCGCCCTTGATGTGGCCGCGGACGGGGTCGTAGTACTTGCCCTGTCCGTGATAGCCCTCCGGTCCGCGAGAGTCGAACACGCGTGCGGGAACTGATTCGCGGATCGCGTCCACCTCATCGACGTACGCGACCATCTCTTCGCGGACGTTTGGTTCGAACGACGACGCTGGTAAAGAGACAACCTCGGCGGTGAGGGGCAGTCCCTCCTCCTCCCAGGCTGGCAAGCCGCCGTCGAGAACCGCCACGTTGTTGAGTCCCATCCAACGCAGCATGAACCACACTCGTGAGGCCGCCATCAGCCCACGGTCTGCGTCGTAGACCACCACCTGCGTATTCGGTCCGATGCCCCACGAGCGGATCGTCTCGGCGAAGACCTCGGGGTCCGGGAAGGGTCGCCGCCCGGTCTTGCCTTCGACGATCTCTCCCGCAAGGTGTCGAGCCAGATCCGCGCGCTGAGCGCCGGGAATGTGTCCCTCGGTGAATGCACGATCGCCCCAGTCTTCGTCATCGAGGTTGAATCGGGCATCCAAGACAACGAGGTCGCTGCTTGCTTGCGAGAGTTCTTGGAGTTGCTGCGGTGTGATGATCGTGCGGTAACTCACGGCGCCTTCTTTCGGTGCTGTTTCTTTGTGTGTGCGCGGTCTGATTAACCGCGACGGTAGTCGATGTGCGCACCCCCGCTGACGATGCTTCCTACACTACGAGAATGACTACCCCCTCGCAGATGAAACCTCGCAGTTTCCTGGTGACCGAAGGTCCCGACCGTGCGCCCAACAGGGGGATGTTGCGCGCTCTCGGCATGGATGATGCTGATTTCGAGAAGCCGCAAATTGGAATCGCCAACAGTTACAACCGAATTACTCCGTGCAACATGTCGCTGCGTGACGTTGCTGTTGGAGTTGCACAGGGCGTTGAGGCCGGCGGCGGATTTCCCATGGAATTCGGAACGATCACGGTTTCGGACGTCATTTCGATGGGTCACGAAGGAATGCACTTTTCACTCGTGAGCCGCGAGGTAATCGCCGATTCCGTTGAGACGGTCATGCAGGCCGAACGGCTCGACGGCATGGTCACACTCGCTGGGTGCGACAAGTCGATTCCCGCGATGATGATGGCCGCCGGGCGCCTAGATATTGCTGCTGTGCTCCTGTACGCAGGTTCCCTGCTGCCTGGGCACGTCCGGCTGTCCAACGGCACCGAAGAGACCGTCAATATCGTCACGGCCTTTGAAGCGGTAGGTGCCCGCGCCCGCGGCCTGATGAGCGATGCCGATGTTGATCGCATCGAGCGCGCTGTGTGCCCAAGCGCCGGAACCTGCGGCGGTATGTACACCGCGAACACCATGGCGAGCGCAGCCGAGGCGATGGGACTCGCGCTGCCAGGCTCATCGTCGCCGCCGGCTGTGGATGCCCGTCGGGACACCCTCGCTCGCCGCAGCGGGGAAGCCGTTGTCGAGATGATTCGTCAGGGCATTACGGCTCGCGACATCATCACCAAACAATCGCTGGAGAACGCGATTGCAGTGATCATGGCCCTCGGTGGCTCCACGAACGCTGTCCTGCATCTTCCTGCCATCGCGCACGAAGTGGGTGTAGACCTGGGTATCGACGACTTCCACCGCATCGGGCAGAAAGTGCCGCACATTGCCGATCTCAAACCGTTCGGCGAGTACCTGATGTTCGACCTCGACAAGGTCGGGGGAGTGCCGGTGGTGATGAAGGCGTTACTCGATGCCGGCTTGCTGCACGGAGATTGTCTGACGGTCACGGGCAAGACGGTGGCCGAGAACCTCGCCGATATAGATCCTCCGGCGATCGACGGCACGGTCGTACGACCACTCGACCGCCCGATCGGGGCGACCGGCGGCATCACGATCCTCGGCGGATCTTTGTGCCCGGAAGGCGCCGTGGTGAAGAACGCGGGTGTCCCGGTCGATGTGTTCGAAGGCCAGGCCCGGGTCTTCGATCGGGAGCAGGCGGCGATGGCTGCGCTCGAAGACGGGACGATCCAGGCGGGGGACGTCGTCGTTATTCGTTACGAAGGCCCCAAGGGTGGCCCCGGTATGCGGGAGATGTTGATGATCACCGCCGCCATCAAGGGTGCCGGGTTGGGTAAGGACGTGCTGTTGGTCACCGACGGGCGGTTCTCGGGAGGCACCACGGGTCTGTGCGTTGGTCACGTGGCACCGGAAGCCGTCGACGGCGGACCGATCGCGCTGGTCGCGGACGGGGATCGAGTCCGCATCGACATTCCGAATCGGACTTTGGACCTGCTGGTCGACGAGACGGAATTGGCCGACCGGCGCACGGCCTTCACCCCGCTTCCGCCCCGGTATGACCGCGGCGTGCTCGCCAAGTACGTGAAATTGGTGGGCAGCGCCTCCAAGGGCGCCATCACCGGCTAACCCCCCCTTGTCCGTTTTTCCCGGTATCCGGGACATCCGCGCACATCTCCCCGCAATCCGGGAGATTGT
>JAQCBM010000173.1 GCA_027729865.1 Actinomycetota bacterium | reverse complement strand
ATCGATCGTGAGGGTCGGGTAGCGGCTCGCCTGCTGGGCAAGGTGAGTGCCGCGACGTTGCGAGGTGTGATCGACGAAGTGGATTTATCAAGCGCAGGTGAGCAACGTGGGTGATGTGGGAACGCTGATCACCAGTGGTTCGCTACTCATCGCGATCCCCATCGCCATCCTGGCCGGACTCGTGGCATTCGTCAGCCCGTGTGTCCTCCCCCTTGCTCCGGGCTACGTCTCTTATGTGACGGGCTTGACGGGCGCTGAACTCGCAGCAGGCAGCAAGCGTTCGCGGGTGCTGTTGGGAAGCGTGCTGTTTGTGCTCGGCTTCAGTGTGGTGTTCGTCTCCTACGGCGCACTGTTCGGTGGCCTCGGATCGGTGCTCCTGCGGTACGAAGGCATCATCACCCGCGTCCTGGGGGTGCTCGTCATCATCATGGGGCTGGCGTTCATGGGTGTGCTGCCCTGGTTCCAGCGTGAATATCGACTCCTCAAGGCTCCCACCTGGGGAGTTGCCGGCGCCCCGCTCCTTGGCGTGCTCTTCGGGCTCGGCTGGACCCCATGCATCGGACCGACGCTCACCGCAGTGCAGTCCTTGGCTTTGGCTGAAGCGAGCGCCGCCCGGGGGGCTCTCCTCGCCTTCGCCTATTGCCTTGGCCTGGGATTGCCATTCATCGCCTTCGGTTTGTTCATCGACCGCACGGCAAAGGCGACCGCTTTCATCCGACGCCACTACGCCTGGATCATGCGCATTGGTGGGGGAATGTTGGTGCTCGTGGGAATTTTGCTGGTCAGCGGCCTGTGGCTTCAATTCACCATCTGGCTACGCGTGACCATTCCTGGATTCGAGACCGCGCTATGACGCATAGCGAGCGCCCCCTAGCAAGGTGTCAGACACTGGTGGTGCCATGACCGCGCCACCGACCCTGGAAACCCAAGCCCCGCCTCCACCAATGGACTCTGTGGGCTTCCTCCGCTGGACCTGGCGGCAACTGACAAGCATGCGCACCGCGTTGATCTTGCTGTTCGCGCTTGCGGTGGCGAGTATCCCCGGATCGATCTTGCCCCAACGAGGCAACAACCCGCTCCTGGTCGACGAGTGGCTTGAAGAGCAACCCACCATCGGCCCCATTTTGGACAGACTCGGTTTCTTCGATGTGTTCGGTGCCCCATGGTTTGCAGCGGTGTACCTGCTTCTTTTCATCTCGTTGATCGGATGCGTCCTGCCTCGGGTGGGCGTGCACTGGCGCGCGATGCGCAGCCAGCCGCCGATCGCACCGAAGAACCTGTCACGGCTTCAGGCGTTCGCGGAGACAACCACCGCACTCACACCTACTCAAGTGGTGGACAACGCGAACGACTATCTGCGCAAGAACCGTTGGCGGGTACGCACGGGCGTCACCGACTCGCAGGTCTGGGTATCGGCGGAGAAGGGCTACCTGCGCGAGACCGGAAACCTCGTCTTCCACCTCGCGCTCGTTTTGATTCTCGCTGCCGTTGCCATTGGTGGCCTTTTCGGATGGCGCGGAAACGTCATCGTTAAGGAAGGAAATGGCTTCTCCAACACGCTGACTCAGTACGACGCTTGGGGCGGGGGTCGGTTGGCATCCGCGGACACCATTCCGCCCTTCGCATTCACACTCGAAGATTTCGCGGTGGAGTTTGGGCGCAGTGAAGCCGAACGTGGTTCACCACGGCTGTTCGAAGCGACCGTCGAAGTGCAGCGTGAGCCCGGCGGACCGATCAACCCCGATTTGATCGAAGTGAACCACCCGCTGACGGTCGCTGGTGCCAAGATCTTTTTGGTGGGTCACGGTTACGCACCGACGTTCATCGTCCGAGACTCATCGGGGGCCACAGTGCTCGACGATGCCGTCGTCTTTCTTCCGCAGGACGGCAATTTCACTTCCACCGGTGTGATCAAGGTGCCCGACTCCACCCCGCAACTGGGCTTCCAGGGCATCTTCCTACCCACATCCGCGATTGACGACATCCGCGGCCCGCACTCGATCTTCCCCGACGCAGACGACCCCTCGGTGTTTCTCTCTGCGTGGGAAGGCGACTTGGGTCTGGACTCCGGAATCCCGCAGAGCATCTACACGCTGAAGACCGACAACATGGAGCAGATCGGATTGCGCGCGCTTGTGCCCGGACAGACGTGGGTCTTTGGGCAAGGAGAGATCGAGTTCACCGGCTGGCAGCGTTGGGCCTCGTTCCAGATCGCCTTCGATCCTGGCAAGGAAGCGGCGCTGGCAGCGGCGGTGCTCGCCACGCTCGGCCTCACGGTGTCCTTGTTCACGAGGCGTCGTCGGGTGTGGGTTAAGGCGCGGGTCGCTCCCAACGGAAGTACGCTCGTGGAGAGCGCAGGACTGAGCAAGAGCGAAGCAGGAGATGTCTCCGAAGACGTCCGCGACCTGCTGGAAGCGAGTGAAGGGATCGATCGCCGATGACGACCGCTGAATCCATGGGCCTAGCGGAAGCAAGTAACGCCGCCATCTACGCGACCATGGTCACGCTCACCATCGCGATGATCCTCTTCGCGGCATCCTTCGCCAGCGGCCGTCGTCCCGCTTCTGCGAAGGCCCACGTCCAGGTGGCGTCCGGGTCGGGCAGCGTGGCCGTCTTAGATCGTCCCGAGTCGAAGTCCGCGAACGATCCCGGACGCAAACTCGCGAACGTCGCGATGTCTCTCACCTGGCTGGCCACCGGTCTGCTCACCGTTGCTCTCGTCCTTCGCGGCATCTGGGCCGGGCGGGTTCCCTGGGGCAACATGTACGAGTTCTCCATCAGCTCCGCGTGGGGCGTGCTCGTTGTCTTCTTGGTGATGTCTTTGCGAAGAGATCTGCGCTGGCTCGGACTGTTTGTTGTGGCGCCCGCGCTTCTCACGCTCGGCCTAGCTGTGACGGTCCTGTACACCGAGGCCGCGCAACTGGTTCCTGCGCTGAAGTCCTACTGGCTGGTTATCCACGTGTCCGCTGCCATCATCTGCGCCGGTGCTTTCACCGTGGCTGCTTCGAGTGCTGCGCTGTCCTTGGTCCAGTCTCGTCGCGAACGTTCGGGCAGGGAGTGGCACGGGCCGATGGCGCAGGTGCCCAGTGCGGAGAAACTCCAGACCTTCACCAGCAGGATCATCGCGTTCGCCTTCCCGCTGTGGACCTTCTCCGTGATCGCGGGTGCGATCTGGGCGGAGAACGCCTGGGGTCGCTACTGGGGCTGGGATCCCAAGGAAACCTGGGCGTTGATCACCTGGCTCGTCTATGCCGCATACCTGCATGCGCGCAGTACCGCTGGCTGGCGCGGCGACAAGGCATCATGGATCGCGATCTTGGGTCTTGTGACATTCCTGATCAATTACTTCGGTGTGAATATCTTCGTGAACAGCCTGCATTCCTACGCCGGACTGTAAGCAGTAGAGGTCAGGAGGCCTCTCCGCGACGGCGGCGCATCTTCTTACTCCAGACGTCGTCGTCAAGCTTGCGGAGGAAGCGAGGATCATCGTCGGGGGCAACGGGCCCGCGCTTGCGTCGGAAGCCACCGCCTTTTGGCCATGCGCGTCCCAGTAGAAGCCACAGCGCCCCGCCCACCAGGGGCAGCAAGATCACCAGTAGTAGCCACAGCCATTTAGGAAAAGTGCGCGCCTGACCCTTCGGCGTGCGGGCCACATCGATGATGAAGTAAATGTAGAGCGCGACGACGAGCAGGACGAGGACTACGCGAAGCATGGTTCGGCAATGGTAACCGGGGGAGAGCTGGGCCACAGTTCGGCGATGGAGAACGGCTACGCGTACCGTGGAGGGGTGAGCGGTCGTGACGGCAAGGCAGCCTCATCGATCGCCGTCTACACGGCGATGCGGATGGGGCTGTTCATTGGCGCTTGGCTGTTGCTGCAACTGCTCACTCCGCTGAGAGGGCTGTGGGCCGTGGCCGCCTCGATCGTCGCGTCCGGGTTGATCAGCATCTTCCTGCTGAACCGCCAGCGAGCGGCCATGAGTTCGGTGGTTGGCGGTTTCTTCGGGCGGATCAACGCCCGAATCGATGCCGCTTCACAGGCCGAAGATGATTGGGACGAGCAAGCCCACGGACAGGGCCACGGCGTAGGCGATGACGAGGTTTCCGGTGCTGACCAGAGCCGGGATGAGACCGGGTCCGCTCGCGCCGCCGGCGACGACCCGCACCGGGCGGATCGCCCAGGGAGCGGCGAGTAGTCCGAGCAGTACCCACGCACCACCAATGGCCATCGCGAGGACTACTGCGAAGGCCACGATGATCAACACCCCGAACAAGCCCCGCGTGCGTCGATCACCCAGGCGAACCGCCAGGGTTCGCTTTCCGGCCTCGCGATCCGTAGGAATGTCCCGGAGGTTGTTGGTGACCAAGATCGCACAGGCGAGGGATCCCACTCCGATCGATGCGAGCACGGCTTTCACGTCGACCATGCCGGTTTGCACGTAGAGCGTGCCGAGCACGGGCACAACTCCGAAGAAGATAAACACGAATACCTCACCGAGGCCGGCGTAGCCGTATGGCCGCGGCCCCCCGGTGTACAGCCACGCCGCAGCGATCGACGCAGCACCCACGAACAGCAACCACCAGTACCCACTGAGCGCAACGAGAACAAGGCCCGCCAGCGCAGCAACGCCGAAAGACATGAACGCAGCTGCGCGCACCCGGTGGGCAGGGGCTAGGCCTTGACCGACCAACCGCACCGGTCCCACCCGAGCTTCATCGGTCCCGCGGATTCCATCGCTGTAGTCGTTGGCGTAATTCACGCCCACCTGAAGGGACAACGCGACGATGAGTGCGAGTAACGCGCGCAGTGGCACCCAGTTCGCGCCCGCGAGCGCGGTGCCCACCAGAACCGGGGCGATCGCGGCGGGCAGAGTTTTCGGTCGAGCTCCGGCGATCCACTGAGCAGTTGACGTCACAACTCGTCCTCGAAAAGCTCGAGGTTCAGTCGAGTTGCGGTGGCCCGACGATCGACCTTGCCACTCGAGGTGAGTTCGAAGGATTC